>CAIUGE010000095.1 GCA_903898645.1 Oligoflexia bacterium
CAAAGACAAGGTCTTATCTATTCGTTCATTGGCAGCAAGGTAGATGTTGAGGAGGGTTGTTTGATGGGAGCAGTGTGAGTCGAGAGGTTCAAGCACTGTTCTGAGAGAGGCCAGGGGTGAAATTCTTCTGGCCCACTCACCGCGACCATCACAAATGCACTTTCAAGCACGGTGAGTAGTCCTTGGGTAGCAAGCTCTTCCAATATTTACTTCAATACTGGATCAGTTGGGATTGGGAGTTCGGCGCCTGGGCATGCGTTGGATGTAAGTGGGAGTGTGTCGGTAACCGGGGTGTTATATCTACCGAATCGTCCATATATTCGGTGCGGCGCTGGTACTTCGGCTTCTACAGGAGTCATTTCTTTATATGTGCAAGCAAGCGGTGGGGGAGCCTATTTGGCGAGTGGCAATCAAATGACAGCTAATGTGGCTGGCCTGTGGATGGTGGGGTTAAATGCGATGGTTCAAGACGGTGGTCTTACTGGTCGTTACGATATAAATATACAAAAAAATGGCGTCATTATTCAAGCAACTTTAAATGATCCAAGTTCATCAAATGGGTGGCATTATCGTTCTGCAACGTATCCAATTTATTTAAATGCAGGCGATTATATTTCTCTTCAGTCTGCTTCAGCTTTGTATACTAATGATGTTTGGACTACCTTCTATATGTATTTATTGTAGTGGGCGTACCACTCTAGCTTATATCTGACTGGGTGCGTGAATCTACTTCCTTGCGCCTGGGGTTCGTGCTGAGAGCTTGAGTAATCGTGACGTAATGCGTTGACGTTGAATGCAGTTGCATGGTATGGCCCCACTTATGAGAACAAGTGTTACATGGAGTTTATTTGTGTTGGCCTGGTGAAGTAATGCTGGAACGCCTTTTGTATTTGCAGGAGAAGATGAGGCTGCTTCGAGGGATCCTTCTTCTATTGCTTCTAGCCAAAACTCAGTAGAGAAAAGTGAGAGTAGGCCAAAGTACGGTGTCACTTTAGGTATGCAAGCGCTAGTAAGTCCGGTACTTGAGGGTACTTATTATTACAGGCCTGATTGGAGCTTTGCAGCAACTGCAGCGGGGTGGGCTGTTGGTACAGGCATAGCTGATTATCCTGGGTCTCTGAGCCTAATGGTTTTTGATATGCGAGGGAGATATCACCCCTTGAACAGCGCTTTCTTTGTTGGGCTGTCTGTTGGCTACTCTTCGTTGCAGGTTAAAAGCGACAATAGGGTTTCATCGCTTTCCTCAGGTGCTATGGACCGTATATATGTGACTCCCCATGTGGGTTGGCAATGGATCAATGACTCAGGTTTTACGTTCGGGACTGATTTTGGTATTCAAGTTCCCCTCTCTCATACTGTCACTACGGTTGGTACACTGACTGCTTCGCAGGAAAAGGTTATTTCTTCCATTTTTAAGCCGTTCGTATTGCCTTCTTGGACCATTATTAGACTAGGGTACTCATTTTGAGCGAACTCAAAATCACTGCTAGTTTTTCCTGAAAAAGTGTCTCTCCTGGCATCGCAAGTGCAGCTTCCATGAGGCCTGCGCCATCTTCGACATAGGCTCTATAGACTGGGTGCGAGATAAGGCGCATCTCGTAGAGAGCTATGTCAGTGATGCCGGAGAGCGCTTTGCATTCAAGTATTTTTTCAATATCAGGGAGGGGGCGGATTGGTCCTTTTTTCCGCTCCCAAGAGATGTCGAAAGTTCTATCGTTTTGCTCGATGTGCCAGCAGAGCAGAAGCCAGAGTTCATCCATGTTTTAAGATTGAGGTGCATTCAGGGGGGCGTACGCGGAGGCGCGGTTCGTAGAATTTTTGTACTGGCTTTGGGAGCGACCTATGGGTGAGTGTACTGAGGATCTGGGCTAAATCTGATGGGAGCTCGTCAAAGACCAGGGGTGCAAGTGTTTTGACAATTGAGCTGTAGGGATTTTTTACTGCATGATCCATAGGTCAATTCCTGAGAAATACGGTGCGAGCACCTCTTTGGCCTGGCTCTGGGATAAGAAACCAAAATCCTTTGCACTCATGCCAATGCGTGCAATGCGCATTTTGGTGCAAAGGTTTACAAGTGATCGAGCATGAGCTTCATTATTGAAGTAGGCATTTTTTGCTGATCTTGATTGTCCCGTATCAACGACTACAGCATGGAGCATGGGTTGCGTTTTTGTTGGTATGTAGGTGTATTGGCTCGAACATGTCGTCATAAAGGGACTCAGGGCGTGACGTGTATGCCAATCAAAGATGCCCAGCATGCCCTTAGGGGGGAGTTCTTCTTCGTAGCGAGCGAGAAGTATCCATGAGAGTTGACCTTGTTGCCATGTCGCTGCCAAGTCCATATTACCAGGCTAGCAAAGAGTGGTGGTAGCCTGCAATAGTTCTTTATTTTGGAGGGGTGGCTTGACTATTCAAGTTATCTATTGAATACTTGTATCCATGAAGGTGAAAGATGGTGAGTCGAAGTCTCGGATTTTTGAATCAGTAGCTGATGTGGCAGCTATCTTTGGCTCTTCAGTGAGGTTGAAGATTCTCTATGTCTTAGCTCAGGCGCCTCGGTCGGTGGATACTCTTGCTGAGCTTACCGGTATGAGCTTTGCGAATACCTCACAGCATCTCCAGCGGCTTCTGCATGAGGGCATGGTGTCAGCAAAAAAAGATAAACTCTCAAAAATTTATCGTCTTCAGGATGAATCTATTGCACTGCTTATAGAGGGGCTTTTTGATCTCACTGAAAAGCTTGCTCCGGTCCAAGTAGATGCACATGTGACACTCCTATCGGTGCTTTGGGAGATACAAAATCATACGGCAATCATGCTTGACATACGGGATGATTATGAAGCCAATCAGTCTCCTGTGGTTGGAGCACTTTGTATTCCTTTAAATATTCTTCGAGAAAAAGCTCAGGCGCTCGTAAAAAAAAAGACCTATTATATATTTTGCCGAGGACGGGCTTGTGAGTCTGCCATGGAGGCGGTATCGATACTGCGATCGATGGGTTTTGAAGCATTTTGGCTCAAAGAAAGTCCTGCCGCTATCAGGAATACGATGAACCCTCAGGAGGATCGCTATGATCGAGCTTAAGAAGGCGAATTTTGAAGAAACCATTGCAACAAATGACATTGTTCTGCTGGATTTTTGGGCAAGCTGGTGTGGGCCTTGCCGGATGTTTGGGCCTATTTTTGAAAAAGTAGCCGCTGCGCATCCTGATATTGCATTTGGTAAGGTGAATACTGAAATTGAACAGGAGCTCGCTGGAGATTTTCAGATCCGATCTATTCCAACGCTCATGGTTTTTAGGCAAGGTATCTATCTTTTTATGCAGCCAGGAGTGCTCTCAGAAGCTGCACTTGAAGATCTTATTCGTCAAATCAAGGCGTTGGATATGGACCAGATCAAACAAGAGATTGAAACCAAAAAAAGGAGCATATCATAATAAGAATCGTTGCAGGAGTGTTGCTGGGTAGCTTGGGTGGTTTTCTGTACCAGAAGGTTGTTGGTTGTAGTTCGGGGGGGTGTCCCCTGACTTCTAGTCCGATGGTGACTACCATCTATGGTGCGGTTGTTGGTTTTTTAATAGCAGTTATGAGATAAAAAAGGAGTAGCTTATGGAAATAAGAGTATATTTTGATGGAAATAAAAAAGTGAATGCTGATTTTGATGGATTCACGGTAGCGACAGATCAACCTCAAGATGCAGGTGGTGACGGGAGCGCACCATCGCCTTTTGACATATTTCTTGCTTCAATTGGGACATGCGCTGGGGCTTATATTCTCGGCTTTTGCCAAAAAAGAAACATTTCTTTAGACGGGGTCGAGATTGTACAAAAAATGGATTGGAATGAGGAAAAGCACCTTGTGTCCAAGATCACACTTGAAATCAATGTACCTGCAAACTTTCCAGAGCAGCATCGAGACAGTCTTGTTAAGTTTGCGAATCTGTGTACGGTAAAGCGGCATCTTTTTGAGCCACCGCAGTTTGACGTTGTTACAGTTGTAACATGAGAGATCCTCTAAAAAGAAACGTGATTGAACGAGCAATAGCTGGATTAGTCCTGGCAAGTTTCGCGTTTTGGGGGCCTAAAAACCCTTGGTTTCTGCTTGGGATGGTACCTGTTCTGAGGATAGCATTCCGTCCATTCTTTACTTTGTTTCGTTGAGGGTATGAAGTATGCCGTGGACAAAAGCACTGGACTCTTTGGTGCCGAATGTATGGGCAAGCTCTACTGACTCATCGATAATAACTGCAATGGGAAGCGTGGAAAAAAGAGCTTCAAATGCAGAAAGGCGAAGGATGCAGCGATCAACGGCACTCATGCGAGAGATGCGCCAGTTATCAGCGGCTTTTTCGATAGCTTCGTCAAGTTCTTTTTTGTGATCACGGACCCCGTTGACCAAAAAGGCTGCGAACTCCTGGAGCTCGTCAACAGTTTGAAAATGCTTAAAGTATGTGTGGATATCAGGGGTATCACGAAGTTCTGATGCGTAGAGCATTTGAAATGCGATTTCTCTACTCCTATGGCGAGCATTATACATGGTCATCTCCAGCAAAAAGTGGGTAGTTCGATGCAAATGCTCGCACCTTACTGTGAATGTTCTTTTCAAGAGCTTCATGGATTGCGTCTGCAATAAAGAGCATCTCTTGTTCTTTCATGCCACGCGTTGTGACTGCGGGCGTTCCAATCCTTATGCCACTTGTGAGTGTGACGTTGCGTGTATCTCCAGGAATCGCATTTTTATTCACTGTGATACCAGATTGTTCTAGGAGTTCACTCGCTGTTTTACCATCAATATTTTTACTGGTGACATCGATGACAATCATATGATTGTCTGTGCCGCCTGTTATGAGGGAAAAGCCATGTTCTTGGAGCCTTGTGGCCAAAACGTGCGCATTTTTGATGATTTGCGCTTGGTAAATCGCAAAAGACGGTTGCAGCGCTTCACCAAAGGAAACAGCCTTCGCTGCGATGACGTGCATCAAGGGTCCTCCTTGAATGCCAGGGAACAGTGCGCGACGGACTGCGTTCATACGCTCCTTGGATCCCATCACGATACCGCCGCGAGGCCCACGCAGTGTTTTATGCGTTGTAGATGTAATAATATCCGCAACACCAATAGGTGAGGGATGAAGGTGGGCTGCAATCAGACCTGCAATATGCGCAATGTCTGCTAGCAAAATTGCTCCGCAAGCATCCGCGATCCGACGAAAACGTGCAAAGTCAATTGTTCTTGGGTATGCGCTTGCACCGGCAATAATGACGCGGGGTTTTTCGAGCATCGCCTTTTTCTCAAGACTTGCCCAATCAATGAGTCCTGTTTTGAGATCAGTGCCATAAAACACTGCCCTATAGAGCTTGCCGCTAAAGTTTACTGGGCTTCCATGTGTCAGATGTCCGCCTTGGGAAAGTTCCATCCCAAGGAGCGTGTCACCTGGCTCCATGACACTCATCAAAGCTGCCATATTCGCCTGTGACCCAGAGTGTGGCTGAACCACAGCATCTTCACAGCCATAGAGTTCCTTGAGTCTATCGATTGCGCAGATTTCGACTTCATCAATAACGCTGCACCCGCCATAGTAACGTTTTCCGGCAAAGCCTTCAGCATACTTGTTTGTTAAAACACTGCCCTGTGCACGAAGGACTGCTTGGCTGACATAATTCTCAGATGCAATCAGTTCAATGCCCTCACGCTGACGCAATTCCTCGCGTGCGATCATATCATCCAAAACGGCGTCCATCCATTATACCCTTTCGTCCAGCTGCATGCGGCGCCTGACATGGCGCTCGTCCATACTAGGCCATGCTGCTCTCCATGCGTCCAGAATCACTTGGGCATAAAACGGTGCTACAAATCGAGCTCCAAGGCAAAGTATGTTTGCCCCATTATGCTCTTTTGCGATCTTTGCAGCAAGGGGGTTTTCAACGCATGCAGCGCGAATACCAAGGATACGGTTGGCGGCTATGCTCATCCCGATGCCGCTCCCACAGATAAGAATACCTGAACGATTTTCATCCTGAGTGACCCATTGTGCCATTTTAGTAGCAATGCGAGGGTAGTCTTCATCCTCGCCTAGATCGAGGATGTCCTCTTTCAGGAGGGTAAGACGAAGTTCTCGTCCTGCATGATCACTTGCAATTGCAATCACGCTTTGAACCTGCGAAAAATGAGCGTTGCATTCGTCCCGCCAAAACCAAAACTATTTGTCATACTGACAGAGACATCTTTTTCAAATGCGTGATTCCGGATAAAATTGAGCCCGAGGTTAGCGCAAGCAGGGTCAAGGTTTTCAAGATTAATGGTTGGTGGAATTTTGTTGTTGGTCAGAGTGAGGAGAGAAAATATTGCTTCTAGGGCCCCTGATGCACCAAGAAGGTGGCCTGTCATAGATTTTGTCGAGCTTATATGGAGATGTCTGCTTGCATCAGGAAAAAGGTGAGCTATGGCGCAGGCTTCCTCTTTGTCTCCAGCGGGCGTAGATGTGCCATGGACATTGATATAATCAACGTCTGATGGTTCAAGGTGTGCACCCTGTAGGGCTAGGGACATTGCGCGTCTACCGCCTGCACCTTCTGGTGCTGGCGCTGTGAAATGGTAAGCATCTCCCGTGCTTGCATAGCCCACAAGTTCACCATAGATACGGGCTCCGCGTTTTTGGGCATGCTCCAGAGATTCTAAAACAAGCACTGCTGCGCCTTCTCCCATAACAAATCCATCGCGATCTCTGTCAAAGGGACGGGAAGCTTTTTCAGGAGCATCGTTGCGTACTGACAAGGCTTTCATTGCAGCAAAACCTGCTATACCAAGTTTGCAGATTGTTGCCTCTGCGCCCCCTGCCATCATAATATCAGCCTCACCGCGTTGAATAAGACGCATAGATTCTCCAAGGCTATGAGCACTTGAAGCACATGCAGTCACATTGCAAAGATTTGGTCCTTTGATATTCAGGAGGATGGAGAGCTGCCCTGAGGCCATATTAGTGATGACCTGGGTAATGAAAAAAGGTGTTACACGTCTATAGCCACGTTCGCATAAATCTGTATGGACGGCTTCTATCTCGCCTAAGCCTCCCATGCCAACACCAATATTAATACCAAAACGCTCAGGATTCAGTGATCCGTCAAATCCTGCGTCTGCATAAGCCTCAAGACCTGCTGCAACACCGAGATGAGCGTAGCGACCAAAGCGGCGTACTTCTTTTGCTGTAAATGCTTGAGTGACAGGCTGAGTGTCTGACGGATGCAAAGTCTTTGGAAGGCTACGGGTTGGGTCAAAGCCCTTCACTTCAGCACTAAATAAAACTGGGCAATCCGTTGTGTCAAAAAGGGTTGTGTGAGCAACACCTGAGACACCACGTAGAGATGCATCCCAGCTATCTCGTGCGTTCAAGCCAAGTGGACTGAGTGCGCCAATACCTGTAACAACGACTCTTCTTGCATCCGCCATCATAACGCTCAGTTTGTGGCCGGTACGTTGGCGACAATGTACTGCATGACATCGCCAACAGTCTTCATCTTCTCTGCTTCTTCATCAGGAATGGTTTCAAGTCCAAATTCCTCTTCCATGGTCATGACGAGCTCGACGATGTCGAGACTATCGGCGCCTAGGTCTTCAATGAAAGATGCAGTTGTCGTTACCTTTTCCTGTTCGATTGATAGTTGATCGACAATAATTGCTCGTACCCGTTCTTCGACTGTTGCTGACATATGCCTCTCCTCTTGTTTGAACCGTTTTATACGGCCTATTACATATACATCCCACCGTTGACGCCTAGGACCTGTCCGGTTATATAGCGACTGCTTGAAGATGCTAAAAACCCAACGACAGAGGCCACGTCCCGAGGTGTACCCAAGAAACCGAGTGGGACGGTGCGCAGAATCGCTTCTTTTTGAGCCTCAGTCAAGCCCCCTGTCATATCTGTCATGATATATCCTGGTGTCACGACGTTTACTCTTACCTGACGACTGGCGAGTTCTCTTGCGAGACTTTTACTAAACCCTATGAGAGCAGCTTTCGTTGCAGCATAGGCGGATTGTCCTGCACTGCCACATTCACCCACAACTGATGCAATTTGGATCATACTGGATCCGTTTTCTTTCATCAGGAGGCGACTTGCGGCACGTGCACACAAAATTGCAGCCTTGGTGTTTACAGTCCACATGGCGTCTAAATCTTTGTCTTGCATACGCATTAAAAGTGCATCTATGTTGACGCCAGCATTATTGACGAGCACTTTGAGGCCTTTTTTTGTTGCCGTAATACGCGCAAATAAGTCAATGATTGCATCACTTTGGAGCAAGTCACACTGCATGCTTTCAGCGGTACCGCCTGCATGCTGGATGCGCTCAACGACCTGAGCTGCAGCAGTTTCGTTATGCCCGTAATGGACAAGGACATGGAATCCGTCAGCTGCGAGCTGATCGCAGATCGCAGCGCCTATACCCCTTGACCCACCAGTAATAAGTGCTTGTGGTTTCATGTAGCCTTTCCGATAGCAGCCAGGTCTTCAGGCGTACCTATTGAATAGATGGGAATATTTTTAGTTGCGCGCTTCCATAAACCGGTCAAGACCTTCCCTGGGCCAAATTCAAAGACACGCAACGGGTTTTTGCTGACACAAAGCTCCATTGATTGACGCCAGAGTACTGGGTGGTCAATTTGTTCCAGAAGAAGTGGGTAGATAGCTGATGGTTCCTGCATGAGGCGTGCTGTAGCATTTGGTATGATAGGGCAGGAAAGAGGTTTTGGCGCTGGAGCTTGAGAGAAAATCTTTTGCATAGACGCCCGTGCCTCCTTCATAAGATGGCAATGAAAAGGCGCTGAGACTGCAAGTCTCACGAGTCTTGCTTGTGGGTGGTTTGCTTTCATATGAGCTTCAAAAAGAAGGAGTGCTTCGTCGCTTCCTGCAACCACGACCTGAGACGCTGCATTGAAATTTGCAGGCCGTACGTCATGATGGACGTGTTGACACGCCTTTTCAACAAGCGTGTCTTCAAGGCCAATGACAGCTATCATGCCGCCATAACTTGATGCATTCATTGCTTCTCCACGTGCTCGTACAAATCGGATTGCGTCTGAAAATGATAATGCGCCTGCTGCCACAAGTGCACTGTACTCACCAAGAGAGTGGCCTGCAACCAATGTTGGCTGAATCCCATATTCGGCTTGCGCGATAGCCCAAGCAATAGAACTGACTGTTAAAATGCATGGTTGAGCATTGTCTGTTCGCGTTAAGAGATCTTCCGGCCCTTCAAATGCGAGATCTGCAATATTGATTCCAAGTGTGTCAGATGCTTCTTCAAACATATGGCGTGCAAGAGCAAATTCGTTAAAAAATGCTCTACCCATTCCAACATGCTGGGATCCTTGGCCTGGAAAAAAAGCAATCATCTGTCTCCTACCAGCGCAAAACAAGCGCACCTTTTGTTAAGCCTGCCCCAAATGTGCTCATGAGTATAATGTCTCCTCGTTTGATACGTCCATCCCGCACGGCCTCATCGAAGGCAGTCGGAATGGTAGCAGACGATGTATTGCCATGTGTTTCAATGTTGACGATAAAATGATCCATGCTGACATTGAGGCGTTTGCTGACAGCTTCAATGATTCTAAGATTTGCTTGATGAGGAATGACCCAGGTCACATCCTGGATGCTGAGACCACACTGTCGTAGAGCCGCCTCACCAAGATCTGCAAGGGTTTTAACTGCAATTTTAAAGATTTCTGGACCCTTCATGTGCATTTTATGAAGTTTTTGCTCATAAACTTCCGGCGAGACTTCTTGGTTTGAACCACCTGCCGGGATATGGAAAAGATCCCATAGTCGACCATCGCTTTGGAGACAGCTGCCGAGAATGCGGCTTTCAGTTGTCGACTGTTCGACGATTACTGCCCCTGCTCCATCTCCAAATAAAATACATGAGGTCCTATCGGTCCAGTTTGTCACGGGGCTGAGTGTATCTGCTCCAATAACGAGGACTGTTTTTGCTCGCCCTAGGCTCACTGCCTGTTCAGCAAGTGTCAAGGCATAGAGGAAGCCTGAGCATGCAGCATTAACATCAAAGACCCATGCGTTATGAGCATTGATTTTTTGTTGCAACCAGCATGCAGCCGACGGGATAAGAGTATCGGCCGTGCATGTGGCATAGATAATCTGATCGATCTCTTCTGCTTTTTTGCCAGCCATGAGGAGAGCCTGCTCTGCGGCACGCGCTGCAAGCGACGAATTCCTCTCTTCTGGTCGCCTGAGATCGCTGATTCTTCTTTCACGTATACCGGTTCGCTCGACAATCCAACTTTCTGAGGTATCAAGATTTTTTACAAGATCCTGATTCGTCAGCTTTTGTGCAGGAAAGAACGAGCCTGTCCCTGTAATAGCTGCAGTATAGCCCATGGCGCAAAGCTCTTAGCGTACTTGAGATTTTGCAATGATTTGCTTTTCAGCATAGAAACCACAGCCACAAACACGATGCGGCCGGGTCAGGCTGTTGCATGATGGGCAATGGGTGGTTTGCGTCACTTCGAGTTGATTGCCGCCTGCAAAACGTCGCATATTTCGGCGGCTTCTTGATACTTTTTTCTTTGGGGTTGCCATAACTTACTCCTTTAAGAGGTTTTAAAATCTCGCAATACAGAAAAAGGGGACTTTCGTTGTACCTTATCACAGGCGCACCGTCCACGATTTAAATCAGATCCACAGGTGGTACATATACCGTGACATTCGTCCTGACACAATGGTTGAAATGGTACTTGGAGCCGTACTTGCTCACTCACAATTTCTCCGAGGTCAATAAAGTCATTTGCTAGGTAGGTGATGTCAAGGTCCTGCTCGTCCGTGAATGCATGAGCATGACGTGCAAAGCCCTTGGATTGCCCCATAGGTTTACCTTCAATGACGTTCCCATGACGATCAGTAGGGAGATGTGCAACACCTGCCATCGCTGGATCCTTGCAGAAAAGCGATGAAATAGTAATTTGACACGGGTAGTGGAAGAAGCAAGCGCATCGTGAACAGATGAGCTGGACTGTAGTTGAAACCTTGCCTGTCATAACAATCACGTCATCGACATTGCGCAGTTCCATCTTCACCTGCGTTGCGCGGCCCTCGATGTGCTTGGTGCTATTTTGTTCCCATTGTTCATCGACACGTTCGATTGCATCGCGTATCCAGAGATCCTTCTCTGTGAAAGAAAGGAACTTTGACTGATCTGTTAGTTCACATAGGTAAATTTTCATTGAGCTCTCAAGCGAGCCATCCTAGAGGAGAGAATGAAGATTGTCAATTCTCTTTACTAAAAGGCATCTCCATCATCATCAAAATCACGTTTCAGGGTATCAATGATGCCATCTGCTTGTTCAGCAGACTCACCATCAAAATCATCGACACTTTCATCAAGGTCTAGGTCATAGATGACCTTGGCAAAATCTTTGTCGCTCATGAGGTCCTGTCGAATAGCTTCTATGTACTTATCTGGATATTTAGCGATCAGCTCTTCGATGTACTGGTTGAGCTTCCTGTCATGCAGGATTTGCTCCTTGCGCTTAATTTTCTTCCAGTTCTTAATGTAATGCAATCTGCAGTAGCCAGTAGCTGTAGAAAGACCTTCGCAGGCGACCTCACGGCAGACCTCGACTGGTTCTGCCTGGCGGCGTTTGCTTTGAGTTGCACGGCTTTTTGGTCGTGGAGACTTCTTGGATTCTTCAGTCTCCTTCGTCACGACAGTATCCTCATTCTCTGGCTGATTTCTTGTCACAATGACCTCTCTGGTGAATTCATACCTTACCTGAGAGCTTCCAGCAAGCATCTTGCAATCGAAGTCCATTTCTGGTAGCTTGAAATCTAGGGGACGACTTGGTTTCGACGAATACTCTGAAGTCCTGGATGCATGCCGAGGTGCCACAAGGCCTCGTTAAACCTGTGGTAAAAAAGCTAACGGACAACTCCGAATTAGCAATGGCTGCCTAACTGATTAAGTTCAGTGCGTAGCCCGTCTCTTCTCTAGGCGCCTCTCCTGGGGAAATCTGATGTCATTGATGGAGGCTGGTGATATGGGAGCTTCAAAGACGCTCCTCGTCATGAGATTGAGTCTTTGGTAGGGAAGGTTGACGTTTGTCTACTATCGTTACTTCCTTTCATTAAAATGTAGAATACGCATGGAGATTTCAGTGATGGACGGTTTTCGGACGTGGGTTCAATTCCCACCGTCTCCACCATTTTTTGGTGGTTGGTTCGCTTATTTCATTGCATTTGTTCCTGAGCGCAAAGGTCGCCATACCTCAAGCTCAGTCTCTGGATATTCTGATACATTGAGTCAATGGATGCCTTCGCAACACGGCTCCGAGTGGGTTCATTTTTGACACAGTCTCAATGTGCCTTCCTCTTATAACGATAAATATCAGTGATAAGCCCTCTAAAACTCGATCCAAGAAAACAGTTATTCTCAGTCTTGATCTTCGAAGCAGCATTTTCGGGATGGTTTTTGGGGCTGGTGTCGTTCTTACGTCCGCCGCCAACCTTGACTTCAACTGCACGATTCTTCAGGATGCCTGTACTGCTGAACACGATGAAGAAGTTCGTCACGTTCTCATGGAGAAAGTCTTTTCTCATCAAGCAACTGTGTTGACGGTCGATGAGTTTATCGTCAAGCAAAACTGAGGTTATGCATGAAATTTGATTCGCACAAGCTTGATCCAGGTCTATGGAAAATCATTGGAGTTGTCTTCTTAGGTCCTTTGATGGCTCAGCTGGATTCGACGATCGTCAATGTTTCGCTTTTCAGCATACAAGATGCTCTTCACGCAAGCATCTCTTCAGCCCAGTGGGTGATCAGTGGCTATCTTCTTGCGCTTGCGCTGATGCTGCCTTTGAATGGTTGGATTGTTGATCGGCTTGGAGCAAAACGTCTCTATCTTCTTTGTTTTTCAACCTTTACCTTTGCATCCGTTCTTTGTGGAGAGGCAAGTACGATGGACCAGCTCGTCTGTGCGCGCCTTCTTCAGGGGCTATCAGGAGGGTTGCTTGCGCCACTTTCGCAAATGATGCTCGCGCGTGTTGCAGGCACGCATAATATGGCACGCGTGATTGGTTACGCAGCGACTCCCGTGCTGCTTGCACCGACTCTTGGTCCCATTGTGGCTGGGGTCATTCTTAAATATTTAAGCTGGCCCTGGCTTTTTTACGTGAACGTGCCGATCGGGCTTGTTGCTATTATTTTGGCTTTTTTCATTTTGCCCCATGATGAGCAGATTGGAGTACGGCGTTCATTCGATCTTCTTGGCTTCTTGTTGATTTCACCAGGTCTTATGTGCATGCTTTATGGATTTGAACAATTGTCTCATGGAGAGGGTATTGAATTCTGTCTTGGAGGTGTCGTTCTTTTGTCAGCGTTTGGCTGGCATGCATGGTGTGCGAAGGCTCAAGCCCTTATCAATCTTGAATTGTTCAAAAATCGGGTCTTTACAGTGGCAACGATCACGCAATTTTTCGCCAATGGTGTTGTGTATGCTGGACAATTTCTCATCCCGATTTATTTGACTCTTGGGTGTGGACTGAATGCGGAAAAAATTGGGTGGATACTAGCCCCGATGGGATTGGGAATGATTATCGTCTACCCGATGATGGGATTTTTGACCGATACATTTGGCTGTCGTGCTGTCGCTGTCAGTGGGATTCTTCTCAACGTTTTTGGCACATTGCCATTTCTCTGGATGAGTTGTCGGGGTGAAGTTTCTTTATACCTCGTGGGTATTTCGCTTTTCGCGCGAGGTGTCGGGCAGGGAGCAACGGGCGTCCCAACAGTTGCCGCAGCCTATGCATCAGTTTCGACAGCAGAATTAGGCATAGCAACAACAGCAATCAATATTGTTCAAAGACTGGGTGGTCCTGTCGCAACAACAGCTTTGGCAATCTTGATTGCAAACAGTCATGTGTCATCTGAGCCGAAGTCTTTTTTCTATCCATTCATCGCTTTGATCGCTATTCAGTTGTTTGTTCTTATATCAGCGAGTTGGTTGCCTCTGCGTATTCAGCATGGGTAAATCAAGTGATTGGGCTGCGCATGGATGCTCCTGCCTTGACTCATTTTCGATACAGTTCAAGGTGTTCTCAGCTTGACATCAGGTGTCACTGAAGGTGCGGCATGTACTTGCTGAAGCCTTTGATATATTCTTGCGGACCTTGCTTGATGCCTATGGTAATGGAAGTGGCCCTCTTGCAGAGTTTTTTGAGATGCTTGATCGCAGTCTAGAAAAACCGATTTGACATTGAGAATGTTCTTGATACCATGCCGCATGGGGGTGGTTTTTATGCATCAGGCATTAGGTATTATTTTATTCTCTGTAGCTTTTTGTAAGGTGTATGCGGCGGTTCCCTATACATTTAGTGCTGGAGCTCCTATTTCGGCAAGTCAGATGAACTCAAATTTTTCAACGCTTGTGAGCAGTCAGTGGACAACAAGCAGTTCTTCTCAGATTTATTACCCTGGGAATGTGGCGATTGGGACGAGTTCTTCTGCAGGAATGGCACTCAATGTGAATGGGTATCTGGGTGCGACAATGCCTTGGACGATGAGTGCGGTTCCTGCTACTGCTGCAGCATCTGGATTTACTGCTCGAGGCATTTGGAATTATGGAGCAATGGCAGTCAGCATTACTGTAACTGGTGTTTACTTAATAAGTTATAATGTTCGAATCTCGAATAATAATGGACCTGGAGATACGCAGTATATGGCTGGCATTGCGGTAACGACATCGCCGCCATCTGCAGGGACGATGCCAAGCTATCTCACGTTGGGTGAGTTTAATAGTGCTGGGTTTGGAGGAGGGATGGTGCAGTTGGGTATATCTGGACTCACTCTTCAGTACCTGTCTGCGGGGCAACTGGTGACGGCAGGTATTTATGTAGGGGGCGGTTCTTCTGCAAATCTATATTATCTTGATGGAAATAGTGGTGGTGGAATGAGCTCATTGGTTGTAGTACGTATAGGGAATAATTCTACCCCTCCATGATTTCGAGGTGCTATTTTAGGCGCTTCTTTTTTTGAAAATCTCTGCTTCTAGGTTAACGACTCGTTCATCAATTGTTTTTTCCTGTGCTATATGTCTATTGAGGTACCATTTGAGAAATGTTTGAGAGCTTTTCTTGCCGATAGAATCCGAATAGATTTTTCTTCTCGTTCAGTAAATACGACAAGAAGTATCGGCTCTTTGCTGAGAGTCCGACCAAGATCCAGCGGTCTTCCTGATCTGAGTTTTCGTGATTAAAAATCTCTAGGGCATTCGGATCTGAGAAGGCGGTAGCGGCTTCGGCATAGCAATTTTCGTTTTTTTGTAGGGTCGTGACCTCGTGAAAATACTTTCTTTTTCACCGCCAAACTTCATGAAATTGATGACAACCTGATTAATCAATGCGCTCCCTGAGTCTGTTTTGCAACGAACAAGGGATTTGTGAATTCATCAGCAGCTGATGTCCCAATGCATTACCGTGTCTGTTTGAGTGAAGCCAGGCATCGTTATTGTATGATCTAAGTAATCTATTGGAGCCATTACTTTAACTCTTTGAGCGGTAGGGAAGTAGTCAAGAGGCCTTTTTCGGCTCGCTCTTACCTCCTTATGGTTGCGAGCATTCTCTCAATTGTGCTTGGACTTAGCTGACTCATCTGCGCCTTATGGTGGGGCTCGCAGTCTGGATGATTGTAGTGTGGCAACCAATCAGGGAGACCAGCGTGCATCCTGATGGCAGAAATTCGCTCCATCATGATCCAGAGAGTCTTCATATGAGGCAAGAGCTTCTGCTGGTAATGAGTTGAGCATCGGCCAAAAGCTGGCCTTTCCTGCCTTTGGCTGCCGCCTTACAAAACTTCTGTAATCTGAGTACGTATTTCAATACGCTTTGACTGCTCAATTTCATCCTCCTTGACAGACAGCGTTTTACTTTGTGACAAAACCATCGTGCCAGACTGACGCCATTGTGAGCAACCAGTGCTTTGCATGCCTATTGTAGCCCGAGCTTCACTGCCATTATTTGTGCCTTGATTCGCTGTTTTGACTCATTTTTGACACAGCATCAAGATGTTCTCAGCTTATAACGATGAAAATAGGTGATGAATATTTCTTTGATTAAGGAATCGGTACGGTTCCAGCTAGTTTGTATAGTTTTTTTATGTCTGGTGAGTGTTCCAGCAAAAGCGCGTCATATAAAACTTGAAAGCAGTCAGCTCAGCAATCACGTTGCTATTCCTTATGAGCTGAGATTGTATGTAGGCAACACCGATATGTCTGATGTTGCAAAGGCACAAACGTTGGAGCGCTTTGCTAAGTCGCAGGCAGATCATATTTGTCGTGCTCATAATTGTGGAGATGTGTCTTGTACTCATGCAGTTGAGTATCAGTATGTCACAAGAGAGGTGCATCAAGATGTGTCATTAAGAATAAAAGACAATTCTAAGTATGGATCGAGTGTGATCTCTAGGCCGTGGATAGCTTCAATTGATAATGAGACAATCAAAGAGGAGTATTTTATATTTCTCAGATGTTCGGACCAGGTTCCTGCCGCTAGCGATGAAGTCAATGGCCTTGTTCATCTGCAGCATGCTCTGAGGAGTACTGGTCAATTGTGTTCCGCTGAGCCTTCTGAAGAGGGCTGTGAAAAAGGCAAAAAAGGAGGAGGATGGACATCTTTTTTTCAACAGTTGGAAGATTTGAAGAAACGAGCGCCTACGATTAAAAGTGGTGTCAGATTTGGTGCTGATGCTTTCTGTTTGGGATCTGCAATTATAGCAAGAGGGGTTTTGGATCACTGTAGTACTCCGAATCCAAAGGATGATGCTATGATAAATATTTGTAAGATTGCCTTCAGGCAGTCTGGATTTCCTGCTTTGATAGGCGCGAAATTGGATGGCCTCGTTAGCCACTATCGAGGCACGTTGACCCCAATGTTTCTTTTAGGTGATGAAGGAAGGGAGCGACTCGAACTAAAAAAAACGCTTGAGTCTCTTCAAAATAAGTTCAATGGCTTGGTGGCAGATAAAAAAATGCTCCTCGAAAACCAGGAGTACGCAACAATTTATCTTAATGAAATACGAAAGAAATTGAGATAAATAGAGACCTATTCGGATACTCGGTATGTTTCTAAGGTCTCTGATATTAAGCCGCTATTAAAATTTTTGCAAACTATGTTGTCTTTGCCGTATAGTGTAAAAAAAATAGATCGAGCATCAGTTGAAGATAAATTGAATCTTTTAACTTTAAATATTGATAAAAATCTTTCTAAACAAATTAATAACATCTCAGATGCTATCGTCCATGCGTCGCAAGATGATATGCCATTTAAAAACATCTCCTATTTACAGGGTCATCCTGGGACTGGGAATCCCGAGGTTCAGGAGGCAGCTCTGGCGAGTCGAATGCAGGTAGTGCGCTTTCCTAGGGTAAGCCTAGAAGATCGTAAGAAAATAGCATACACGGTGTGGAATAATACATCTAGAGGGTTACCGCTTGATCCGGATGTTCACTCTATTTTGGATGAAATTATATTGAGAACAGATCAACGTTTTGATGGTTTGCGAGAAATGAAGACGGTGATTGGAAACTATATTGTTGAAAAAACAAAAAACAAAGATGTGACATTCGATGTAGACTCGGCATTGCTTGAATTTGAAAAGCCACTATCTCCCGCATCGGGCATCGTCAAACAGTAGTCATCTGGCTGTCGATGTTCAATGTGTTTTTTCTTCATTGTCGTTGTATGTTGATAAGTATTTTTGCGAATCCTGTGCGCTTTTTGCACAGAGCTACTGCTGCAGCTGTTTGAGGGTAGATGCTGGCATAAAGATGGAGTTCTTGTTGTAGGTACTTTAAAGAGCTTCAGTAGCCTGTATCGAGTTTGTTCTCTGGCATTAAAATATATATTTTCGCTGTAGGCGACTTATTGAGAAGTGCATTGATATGTGTCTATAAAGTAGTCACAATTGCATTGAAAGCTACCTTTGTGTGCGCGTAGGCGGCCATTGTGCAGATGGCATGGAGTTTGCTTCTTGAAGAGCGGTTGTGTCGAATGCGGCATAGGAAGGTTTGCATGAGAAGCTCGTTTTTTTGATTGTTTTATTGCGCGCATGTGGCAGTAAAGCTTCTTCTGGACGTTCTATTAATAATACACCATTGAAAAATACTAGAGCATTTGGTTTGCCTGGGGCTGCTTCTTGTGTGCCCAGGAAATAAGGCGATGTGCAAAGCTATAGGTGTTAATAGGGTGTGGTTCTTCTTCGTTTTTAAATGTCTGCGTATGAAAGAGGTGTATTTATGAAAAAAGAAATAGGATTTTGTTTGTGTCTTGTTGTTCTTTCGGCTTGTGGAAATAATCTGCCAAATGGGTATATAGCAACAAATAGTCCTCTTCAAAATGCACTCCTCGGCACCAATGATACTATCGCGTCGAGGTGGGTTAAGTCGACAAGTGCATGTATACCGGGCACCGGCATGATGGGTACAGGCACGAGTACAAGTATTATTCCTGGAACGGCTCAAGGTGCGGCTGCCGCGTCGTCCTATGTCGTTGAGGCTGCTCTTGGTACAAAAAATGGAGCTTATATTATGGAGCTCGTTATTTATAATGTGTCAACAGCTGCTTTAGGTACAGGAACTGTGTCTGTGATTCCAAAGTCAACTGCTGTTGCACTTGCTACTTTGCCTGCAGTTCTTCCTCAATGTAAGATTGAGCCGTCAACCATGCCTGGCGTTTCGGCTCCATCTAATGTTTCAGTCGGTGCGGTATGTACGTCTGATTCAAATGCAACGGTTGGGTTGCCTGTAGGTCCAGTGTCTATTGGGCTGTCCGAATCAAGTTTTGTCATAACTGGTCCAGTGTCGAGTTGTTCGTCCGGTCAGGGAACTGCAACTTTTGTACGTGTTGCTGTATAATGCATCGAGGTGACGGGGAGAGGGCTTGGTTCTCTCCCCGTTGACTGGTAAAGTTGTGAAAAAATTAATCATTTTTTCTTTTTATGAATGGGTGTGGTAGATAGTGCTGTCTGGATATCTGTATTCTAATGGTCCTGTTCAAAATCACAGTTAAGTATTCATTTTTATTGTCTTGACTTTTGCAGGCGAGGACTTTTTGTCCACTCTAGTTTTTATTGGACGCAGCTTGTGTCTCAATAGAATGCGCCTTGAGGAAGGTCTCAAATGCTTGGCGATCCCCTTCAAGTGATGTTTCAAGTCTGAGTATGCGATCGTCTGGGCTTTCGGATTTTAAGAAATAATTTTTATCGACAGAGTTGATTCCTCCTGTCCAGCTATTTGGGTTGATCTCTGCGTAGCGATTCTGCCAATTTTGTCGGCTTGCAATATCTGCGTCTGTTCCACTGAGGTTCCAAAAGCTATAGTCAAGACTTGAGCTCCAAAGATAGACTTTGACTTTGCGACGATCCTTGGGAAGAGCTGCGTGGGATTGGTAGCGGATCGTGCGGCCTATGATCTGTCCTTGTAACGCCGCATTGATAATGGGTTCTAGAATATGGAGCTGTTCGGTCGCTTTGAGAGAGATTCCTTCAGTTATTTCGGGGTGAATGAGGATGATGCGTTTTTTCTGGGTGTTGTATTGGTCGATGGCGGCGATCTGTGATTCAGTTGGAAGGTCTGGGCTCAAAATGATGTAGTCATTATGATTATGGCTTTCGAGAAACTCGGCCATAAGGCGTATACCGTAAGCATCATAGTTACTATAGATAGCGACTTGGCCTGGAGAGTCATCTATTGTTTTGAGAATTTCAAGAAATTTTGGTGGTTCTGTTTTTATGTTTTTTTTGTCAATAAAGGAGAGGTTGCCAATTTCTCTGCCTGTTTTTTGATTCAAGAGCAAATTTGTCTGGAGCGATACTGAGCGTGCGCGGATCTGTGCCAGATTGAGGGCAGGTTTTATGTCAGCAAGAAAGATGTTGAGTTGCTCTGGTGCGAGGTTATGATCGAGGTAGTCGAGATAGAGATCAATTTGTGCCCGGTTATAGGCAACGCTTTTGTGTACTACTTTTTGCGCAGGGTAGTCATCGCTTTCTTCAAATGATTGCTTGTAAAAGGAGATATATTTTTCAGCAAGATTCTTCATCTTATCGGTATTGAGTGATCGCAACGCAACCTTTTCTATAGGGAGAAAAGAGCGGAGTACTGGGTAGGTGGCTCCTGAAGCAAAAAAAGCGATGGGTGCAATGTCGAGTGGAAGACAGAGGGCGGTAAATGGTGCGAATACGCTTAAGCCCACATAGGCGATCTTGCTCTCTAAAAAATAGCCATAGAAAGCAGAATTGCCAACGTTGATGGAGGTGTGCTGTGCGCGAAACTGCGTTTCGTCGATTGGGTAGCTATCTTTTTCCAGGAGATTGGCGTAGTAGGCAATGTCAGCTATAGAGTCATAGACGGGTGTGCCGGTCAGGATGATGAGGCGCTTTGCAGTCTTGAGCTTTTCGTACGCATTCAGGTATTTTTCAGCATAGACGGCATTTGTGCTATGGGTTCTTGTGATCCATTTGTGCATTTCGTCAACAATCACAAGCGAGTTGTTCAGATGCATGGACGATAGCTTTTCTAACTCGTCGATCGTGATGAATGTGTAGTGTTTTAGTGCTCCATACGCTCTCATTTGGGTTGTCCAGCTTGGTCCGTGGGGAGCGATTCCGTGATGTTTCTAGTGAAAATGGCATTAGGGGCTACGGTGCTGAAGTTGAAATAAATGCTCATAAATTTATCAATATTGGTTTTACCTTTGGGCTTGATGGAATTAGCGGGCAGCTCTATGAAGACTACAACTTTTCAAGTACTCTAGCGGATGTTGTATCGCTTACGATGTTGGTTAGAGCCTTTTATTTGCCGCAGCTAGGTTCCCTGCAGACGAGAGTATCGTTGAAAGGGACACTCGGTCCTGGTGCTGCACTCCCGGATAGGGAGATATATTGCCGTGCAAGCGTTTCTGCTGGATGGGATGTTTTTATAAATGCTTGGTTTGGTGGAGGAATCTCGTACGGTCAAACATTGCTTCTTGGGAATAATTTTTCATACCGTGCGTCGACGCTAGAGTTCTTGCTGAAAACGACTTTTTTCTAACGAGTAACGACCGTTGCGCTGCCGACAGGTATATAGGTGACAGCAATGCTGTCTGTGCCAGATACTTGGCCTGTACCATGGAGCGTTATGGCATAGCCTGTTACATTATTCATTTTTACAGGAGCAATAATGGATGGCGTATTCGTCAGATAGCCGCTATAGGTCCAGCCATTGATTGGGTCCTGAGGTATTATTTGTCCATTGCTTCGTTTTATGGTGATAGTTGCAGGTTGTGGTTGTTGGTTGAGCGTTAAGACGCCAAGTGTGTAGTTATGTAGTGTGATTTGTAAGGTGTTTGCAAGAGAGCTAAAAATGGAAGACATATTCTGGTTGCAAATGTCGTAACTTGCGCCACTCAGGAGGCTAGCGAGCTGTTGGTACCGTGCACCTACGGTATTAGCATTTGTGCCGATACAGTTCGATGATGGAGCAGCAGGAACAAGGGCGTAGAATTGGAGGTTGCGTTTGAGTGCCTGAAACTGGGATTGAAAATAGGCTACAGTTGAAGTTGCTGTGTCACTCGTGACTGCTACCCCATCTACACGGAGAGAAATTGTTTGGTTGGATGTGTCGTTCCCAGTACTGACAGCCAGTACAACAAGGAGTGCGTCAGACCGGAGTGCGCCTGATGTCTGCATAGATGTATCTGTCAGATTACTGAGTATGTTGCTGAGGCCTGGTTCAAGGCCATTTTCGCTATACTTGATAGTAGCTGAGCTGCTAACGGCAAATGCTGAATAGCTGGATGGCGTTTGGAAGAAGCTCGGTGTAATGAAGTCGCCCGAACTCGTCGTCTGCCCCGGATAGTCAGGTACCCAGTTTGGCATCGAGGGGTCGTGGATCGAACCAATGACCTGGGTGACTGGTAGAGTTGCGGTCAAAGGTACCGTGACTGCATGAAAGTCCCAATTATGATTACCTAGCGTCGTTAGAAAAATCGGGAATTGGTCACGTATCTGGTTCAACGCTTCTGTCATAGATCCTGTATCATCAAGAGCAATGACAAAATCGACCTTGGGGTAGATGGCATAGGTTCCAGGGGCAGCTATGCTGTCAGTTGACGTCCCTGCATTGAAAGCAGCAGGGTTACTACAGGCAGCAAGGAAGAGTAAAAGAACGAGCCTCATAGGCAACGGTGATGCAAGACATGTGCCGCTTGAACTATGAGGGAAGGTTTGCTATAAGGAGTCATGCTTATCATACTCGCAATCCAAGCTTTTGCGTTGGAGCTCGTCCCTTCTCTTAAGAAGGACCTCCCTGACATTGTTGCTGAGATTTCACCAAGTGTTGTGAATATTAGTTCGACAACTGTCTTAGCTTTAGTTACTCCTGGAGCTGAGGCATTTTTTGAACTTTGGGGTATTCCTAAAGAGAGGAAGAAGACAGCTCTCGGTTCAGGGTTTTTTATAGATAATTGCCTTATTATGACAAATAACCATGTGCTGCCAGAATTAGGTGGGGAAGTGGTTGTGACACTGGTTGATAAAAAACAGACGCGCGCCAAAGTTATTGGCCGAGACCAGAAAATGGATATTGCGCTTTTAAAGCTTGTTGAGAAAACGTCTTGTCGGCCAGTACGATTTGGTGATTCCGAAACTGTCCGAATAGCAGAAACAGTCGTGGCTGTAGGGAATCCATTTGGGCTCCAAAACACTGTTACAAAAGGTATTATTAGTGCAAAGAATCGTTCGATTGGTCTGGGTCCTTTTGATAATTTTCTTCAGACGGATGCATCTATCAATCCAGGTAATAGTGGTGGACCGCTATTTAATAGTAAAGGTGAAGTGATAGGTATTAATACAGCCATACGTTCCGATACTGGGCAGAGTTCTGGTATTGGCTTTGCGATACCTTCAAACGAAGCAAAAAGACTCGTTCCCGTTCTTGAACAGTACGGGCGAGTTCCTAGGCCATGGCTCGGAATTTTAGGAGAACGTCTGACACCTCAGCTTCAGAGGTATTATGGGCTTTTTATAGGCGCGGGGGTACTTGTGTATACTGTCGTCCAGGATGCTCCAGCTTTTATGGCAGGTATTGAGCAAGGTGATGTACTGACGCACATTGATGGAAATGTTATTACAGAGCCAAATGATCTTGAGCGTGCACTTATGAAGTTTGAACCTCAGAAAATGGTGACACTGCGGCTCGTTCGTGGCACACGCCTTCTGAATATTCAGGTACTTTTAGCAGCGCTGCCTCGTCTTGATCGTTTGCCTGCAGGTATATTGTGATGCCGGATTGGTCGCGAAAGCATGAAGAGTGTCAGCGTGGCTCGTCCTTTTTGCCTGTCGATTTTTGCCGGATACTCGAAAGCTCTTTACAGGAGCAATGTGGGCGGGTGTTTGCCGTCTATGGAGAGGTGTTTGCCTCTGAGCTTCTCCTTGTCATCTCGGAAGAGGGGTCACTTGCAGCATACACAACCTATATCAGTGCTGATTTTGTGCCTAAAAAGGACAGTACGGACGAGATGTTGCTGCAGATGGTCGATGTCTATGCAGAGACTCTTGACACAGGGTATGATTGGCAGCCAGTTAAGCATAAGAAAAGAACTTATTTTGTCAGATCTGACAAAGCGCATTGGCGTCTCGAATTTGAGGCGGAAAGGTTTCTTGCTGCGCATGACCCTCTTGTTCAAGGGCAAGATAGGGCTTTTGATCAGGAGACAGCCTCGCTTTTTGTCACAGGCGAAAATATAACATAGTGCATTAGTCTTTTTCTCAAGACACGTGAGCATTTTTTATATACTCTTTTTATGTATGGAAAATACAGCGCGGCTCAGTGTGTTTGATACCAAAAAAGCAATCTGGTATGTAGCTGAAGGCAAGTCCTGGGTAGGGCCCTTTACAGCCTACGAGCTTGCCAAAAAAATTGAGAGCCAGGAGGTTGGCTTAGCGGACTATGTTATTTCGAAGGGAGCTACAAGCTGGCAGCGTGTTTGTGATACGCCTACCTTCGCTCGGCTCACACCAAAGAAGCCGACTCTGAAAGAAAAAAGTGCTCCAGCTCCGCAAGTAAAAGCAGAGAAGATATGGTTCCTGTCACTGAAATCGACGCAGTATGGACCCTATACAGAAGATGAGATAAGGCAGCTTTTGTCCAAAAAGAAGGTGACGGCGTCTGATTATGCTTGGATGCACCCTATGGCGACGTGGAAGAAGCTGTGTGACATAGAGCTCTTTGGGCTTGCTAAGCCGGCTATTGAGCGCAGGGCAAGTGTCAGGCGGCCTATGGTGGCGAAGATCTATATGGCTGATACGAGACGCGTGCTGGTTGGCGTGTGCCGTGATATTAGTATAGGTGGATTACAGGTCTTGATTGATCCTTTGCCAGGTGATGCAGGTACGCATCTCAAGATGAATATCAGCCCATCTGGTGGCAAGGATTTTATGCCCTTTGTCGCGCAGGGGGAAATTGTGCGCATACTGGAGGATAGTCGTGGGTTTCATTTCCGATTTGATGAACTTACCAAGCAGGCTCAAAACGCCATCGAGTCATACATACGATCCTAAAAGTGTGTGGCCTCGGGGCTTTGAGCGATTGCCAAAAAGTTGGCAGACAGATTATTGTACATACCCATCACGAGATCGGGCGATCCAGCTCTATTCTGCGTTTCACAAAGCAAAGAAGCCGCCGAATAAAAAATACCTCGTTGTGGTCCATGGCTTCGGTGAGCACAGTGGGAGGTATGAGCATTTTGCGCATTCTCTCAACGGTCATATAGCCGGCTTATTCCTTTATGACCACCGTGGGCATGGAAAAAGTGAAGGACAGCGTGGGCATGTTGCTTCATTTGATGATTTTATTGACGATCTGATTGTCACATTGCGTCGTCTTGATGACCTTGTCAAAGGTGCAGAGATTCACCTTTTTGCCCACAGTATGGGGGGGTTGGTAGCACTGCATGCTCTCAAACACGTCTTGCCCCTTCAGTCATGTATTCTGTCGGCGCCATTGCTTGGTCTCAATGTGCCTACTCCGCTCCTGAAGGTGCTTGCGGCTCGCGTTGCTTATAAATTTTGGGGTGAGCTGGGGATGCAAGCTCATGTTGGTACTCAGTACCTTTCTCATGATCCTGAAATTATGCGTTGCTGCATGGAGGATCGTCTTGTGCACGATAGGATAACGCCAAGTTTCTTTTTTGCTATGCAAAAATCTTTACGTGCAATCCATGCCGAGCCATTGAAATTGTCGATCCCCTTAACCTGTCTTTTGCCCCTTGACGATCATGTTGTTGATCCTGAAGCAACGCATGTGTTTATGCGCACACTTGATGCTCCAAAAAAGCTTATTGAGTACACAGGATTTTACCATGAGGCATTCCATGAAATAGGCAGAGAGCGTGTTTTTGCTGATATAAAAGAGCATTTGGATCGGTACTAAAATATCGCTTGGGGGGAGCTATGTTTTTTTTCGTGTCTATCACGGCGCATGCTGCTTTCACTATAGCGAATTCCTTTTCTGCAGGTTCACCAATCTCGGCGTCCCAGATGAATGCTAATTTTTCTGGCGTTGCAACGACGCTCAATGGTGTTGCGTCTTTGTCTTCGGGTTACCTCACCGGTACCCTTTCTGTGGGCAATGGTGGGACAGGTTTGAGTACAGTTTCTTCAGGTGCCGTGATGGTAGGAAATGGCACAAGTGCTATGAGTTCAGTTGCTGCAGGGGCGTCTGGCAATGTCCTTGTGGATAATGGTACCGCATGGGTGAGTCAACCATTGGCTGCAACAACGAGTTTGCGTTCATGCAATACAGGTAATAGCAACGACGTGATGGTGCCTGTAGGCTCCTGGTGTGTAGATGTTTATCAGGCAAGCATATGGTCAGGATTTGGCGGAACTGGTGCCCAGTATTTTACGGGAGCTGCTGCTTCAACATGGTGCGATATAAGTGGTGCAGGTTGTGGGGGTTATGCAGCATCAAAGCTCAATGTGGCGCCTGCTGTTAATATCACCTGGTTTTCAGGCAGCAGTGGCCTGTGCGAATGCTGGCAAGCAGCTTGTTCCAGACGCTATTTGGCAGATTGCTGCCATGGGGACTGTGATGCCGAGCACTGTAACGCATAGCGGATCCTCGGCCAATGGTACTGCTGCTGGTTGTAATATATCGAACAGTTCGGTACGCAATACTGCTTTGGCAGGAGCCACCTGGGTTTCTGGGTCTAATCTATCCTGTATCAGTCAGTTTGGTGTGCAGGATATGATAGGTAACGTGTGGGAATGGACCGACATGATGATGCAAGCGGGTTCCCAGGCTGGATTCACTCAGGGGCTCATGCAGTCTCCAGGGGCGGTGGGTAGTAGCAGTGGGAATACCTGGAATTTGAATGGTGCAGCATATACGGCAGGCGGGTGGGCTAATGGGGCTCCTGCGGCTGCTTTTCGTGGCGGTAGTTACGCTGATGGTATGAATGCCGGTATTTTGTCTCTGATCTTGTACCATGCGCCATCCATGTCGCTTGTTAATCTTGGGTTTCGGTGTGCGCGCCCGCGGTGACGCTCCTTGTTGGTCTACGGCTTGGGCGATATTCTTCTTGGTGGGGGGTCGCTGGAGATGATTGTCTTCGGCGACAGGCATATATTATTTTCTTTAATACGTTTTATGATCGTGGTTGAGATTGGCTGATTTGAGTTCAAGGATGTCAGTGCGGCAGTAAGATCATTTTTCCATTCTGCCAGCGCTCCGCTTTTAATCTGTGTGCTATTTGTTTGTATTTTGCCGTTGACAGAATTCGCAGTGATTCTATGATATTGGCGTTCTTTAAAAATTTCTGTATATCCAGATATTCGTCCCAGGTTTCCTAGCAGGAGCATATGTTCAGCTATGCGGCGTTGCTGGGAGGCAGGCTACATAAAAATAAAACTATGCTTTTCTTTTTTTCATTCTACCCGATTTGCGTAAGGGTGTCTCGAGTCAGAACATCCAGGTAGGGCTGGTACGTATAACGATGAGGGCGTTTTGTACTTGTTTTCTGAATGATGCCGAGATTCTGCAGGTAGTTAAGTGCCCGTTGTACTGTAGGCTTTGACGATTTGAGTTTCATGACAAGGATGGGGTTTGTTAAGGTTGGTTCTCGGCAGAAGAGGTCATAGGTGCGTAGAGCAAGGGGGGTGTGAATACGAGCACGATCAGTGGTTATGAGTTTGTGGATTTCAATGGCACTTTGAGCGCTCATTTCAGCGGATTCAAGTACGGCTCGTAGGAAGAATGTGATCCAGGCCTCCCAGTTGCCATGGAGCCTTATGTCCATAAGTCTTGTATAATACTCAGTTCTGTGGGCCTTGAAGTAATAGCTGGTATAGAGGAGGGGCGTTTCGAGTACCTGCCAGTAGACGAGCAAGAAGGTAATAAGGAGTCGTCCGAGCCTTCCGTTGCCGTCAAGGAATGGATGGATTGTCTCAAATTGTGCGTGGATTAGTGCTATTTTTATGAGGAGAGGTATTTTGTCATGGCCATGAATGAACTGTTCGAGTTCTACGATAAGGCGCGCGACATCCTCGGGGGGTGGCGGGACAAATGCTGCTGTTGTGAGTGTTGATCCTGGTCTGCCGATCCAGTTCTGAGATCGTCGAAACTCCCCGGGTGTTTTGTTTGACCCTCGGACTCCATGCATGAGGTAGGTGTGGAGATCTTTTATGAGTCTTGCGCTCATTGGGAGTTCTGCTAGTCGAGTCAGTCCTTGGTTCATTGCATTGATATAGCTTGAGACCTCTTCGATATCTTGTGAACTCGTGGTCTTCGTATTGAGAATGTCTTCGAGTGAGCATTGGGTGCCCTCGATCTGAGAGCTCAGCAAAGCTTCTTTTCTAACATAGAGGTACACAAAGAGATCTAGATTGGGGATGATAGAGGAAAGTCCGCTAAGCTTGCCAACAGCGTGGGTGGCTCGGTTCAGAAGATCTGTCATTTCTTCATCTTGCTTGAGGGCGGGTGGTAACGGCGATGGTTGGAATGCTTTGTATCCTTGAAGCTGTGTGACGAAGCGACCCGCTCGGGTTGATTCTGGTTTTTTTGAAGGGGGCATTCGCTATCCTCGTTACCTTATTGTGTGCTAAGTAACGAAAATGTCAATTATCGTTACTATAATGGTTGTGTGGAAAAGTCTGGAATCTGCATCGTGCAGCATATACGCCAGGCTGGTGGGGTCAATGTGGCTCCTGTTCTCCGTGGTGGCTATTACGACGGTATGAGTGCTGGCGTTGTTGCTCTTTACTTGGCTCATGCGCCATCCCATTCGTCTAAAAACGGGTTTCGGTGTGCGCGTCCATGGTACTCCTCTTGGTGGTGGGTCGATGGAGATGATTGTCTTCGGGCGGACAGGCATACATTGGTTTTGCCTTGCGTGTCAGCTCTTGCATAAAAAGGTCTCGCCCAAAATAGGTATGGGTTGGTCATGATTGACGAAGCGCGGCAATGTATCAATCAGCTCGTGCTCTTGTTTGCTGTTACAAGAAATTTAGAGCACGACTTTTTTCAAAGTTCTTTTTGCTTCTTCATGCCTGAGGGAGAGCGAAGCGAGTACTTAGTACAGCTCTCATGTGTTGATCAGTAAAAAAACATGAATCAAGGAGACAATAATTCCGTCTGGCATGTTACGTTATCGACAGGAAGCTTTCTTTTGTTCTGCTGTTCTTTAATGAGATCTTCTTTACGTCGATCGCCGACGGGAATATGTATAATATCACGAATATCTGGGTACAAATATTTCCAAATCGATGTATCAAAGTACTCAAAAAAAGAAGGTGTAAAGTTAACTTCTGTTGTTTTATAAAGTATATTTATCAGTGCAAACTTAAGAAGTGTCCTTATATGGCTATCTACAGGTTCATGATCAAAAATCATTGCCATTTTTTGCCAATAATACACAGTATAAAGTGTATCACTGTTATGCATACGCTCAGTACCATCATCGAAGTCAGCTATAAGTCTTTCTTTTGCTTTTTTGAATATGGGGGTATTAAAGATCGCTAGGAAATCATGATCAATATCTGAAAAGTCAGCGTCAAGGATGACTTCCTTCATTGATTTTGCAAGTACCGTAGCTATTGTATTTAGAATGGGTTCTTTCGATATCAGACGGATGGAAGGTCGTAGACGTCCTGACCATTCAAGATCCTCCTACAATAACTGTTCAGATCGCTCACGACAAAGGAGGGCTGATTCCTTGTCCAGAATCAGGCTGCGGAGAGCTCTGCAAAGTTCGTGATCATCGGACAGAACGAGAATGGCGCCATCTTAAAATATGCGAGTATCAAACCTTCATTCGATGCAAAATGCCGCGCATTCAATGTTCAAAGCATGGACTTCAAACAGCTGAGGCTCCTTGGACTGACCTATTCTAGGTTCACCACAAAGTTTGAAGCTGAGGCAATCAGTGTCATGCTAGTAGCAAAATCCCTTACTGATGCCCGCAAGAAGCTGGAGATTTCATGGGGCCAGGCTCATGCGATCCGCTTGGCAGCCACCAGAAGAGGCCTTGAACGCCGAAATACAGAGCCTGTTATCTATATAGGCATCGATGAAAAGAGCTTCGGCAAAGGTCATAAGTACGTCACCCTTATGACCAATATTGACAATGGGAGCGTTATGGATG
>CAIUGE010000096.1 GCA_903898645.1 Oligoflexia bacterium
CGAAGAGACTCTGCAACACAAGAACCATGCAATAAAAGTGACTACCACGTTTTCCTAGATCGTCTTGGATGTGGTTTTTTTACGAATAACACTCTGATGCAGGAGCTTTTTACCAAAACGAGCCTGGACAGCACCATCTGTGACCCACAGAATATCCTTATTCAGTTTTGCCTTTCGTATCTCAATACCCGCCACAAGGGCCTGACGAACCTGCGTACCTGACCCTTTCAAAAACCCTAAAAGACAGATCTCTCCCCCTTTTGTGACGGCCAGGGCAACAGTAAAAGCCTGATTATCTTGATGGATAGTCTCAATAAAGATTGCAAACAGCTTGAAAGCACTCAGATCTCTTTCTCGAAGCCCTCTCAATTTTTCTGCTGAAATTTCAATGCAATGTTTGAGTGCACTGACGCCAAACTTCCTGGCAATAGCAGTCACTGCCTTTTTATACGTCCCAGCACAGAGACGTCGCATGATTTGCGCAAGGAACTCTTCTGAGAACCGCCCTCGCTGCTTCATAGCAGCATAACTCTGTAACTGCACCTCGCCCTGCATGCGGTGCCTCAAACGAGGAATCTGCACCTTCACCTTGTGTGCCCCCAAAAAGACAGAGCCTGGCTGTGAAGCCCATTTTTGTAACGCTGGATCTATGGGCGCATAGTCCGGACCAGCAAGAGACTCTCTCTCCATAGAGAATATATCTTCAACAAAGCATGCACCTATCTCTGCAATGAACCCCCGACCTACAGCCTTCTTATCATGAATGATGCATTGCACTAGTTCGGTCACGCGCTCTGGACCCCGGATATACTCAAACCCTTTTTTTTGTCTTTTCATATGCGGCCTCTACCAACGACATATCTCAGCAAAAGTTTCTTTTCAAACATAAATTCAACTAATAAACAATGTTCGAAAGAAAAAAATTCGACTCCGATTGCAGGCCAACTACTCGAGAACACCTTATTCGTTGCATTCAGGCACAGGCTGTCCTGAGAATCATCGCTTTCAAGAGATTTCTTTTGTGGTATAGAAACTAGGTGATTATTAAGTACTTTGCAAAACAAAAACAGCCAACAGTCCTTCTCATAGGTGCCCTTTGCATCCACTGGATCATGCAAGCTCTCCAGACGCTCACATCGACCTGGATGGAGGCCCTGGGGTTCGCACCACGATTTTTCGAAGTTCCTACTCTTCTTGACCTCTTACCATTTTCTCTGTCACTGACAATGCTCAGCCTTGATCCATTTTTTACATTAACGCACATCATGGTAAGCAGCATGGGTCTCTTTATAGTGCTACGTGTCATGACGCATTTCAGAACAACTTTTGCTACCAGTCTTCGCATCACAGCATTCAGCTATGCAGTGAGCGCATTTGGGCTCCTTGTTCCTTTTTATGGCCCTCTTCTGGTCAGCACTATTTTCTTCATCATCCGCATCCGCCTGGTGCAATTCACGTATGGGCTGTCAGGGTTCCGCGCAGCCCTCATCAGCCTTGCTCCCGATCTCTTCTGGGGACTCTGGGTAGGCGCTGGATCTCTGATTGGGTTTCTCTTGGTGGTAAAAAAAATGACTTCTCTTATTTTCCTCTAGCAACACAAAGCGCCTTTATTCTATGGCAGATATACAGAGGCACAAACCTTTTCTTGTTTCTCTCTGGCGAAAAATCAACGCAAAATCTCAGAGCCCACAACCTCACACAACGCTCGCTCGCAGGCTTCACTAAAAGCGCACTGAAGAAGTTCAAGGAGCAGACACACGTCATCCTCACGAAGTAAGCCCTCAAAGTAGGCTTTCACTCTTTCATCTGCTTTCTCCATTAAAGACGGAGGGCAGGAAAGCCACTGCACCTCATGAAGCGTGAGATTAAGATATTTAAGAGGTTTTTCAAAAACTGTCGTCCCAACCGATCCATCCATCTCTTCTACTTGGTAAGCAATAAGACATTTTCTGTGAAATATTTTGCTGAGAAGCGGCCTTCTTCTATAGGCAGCCAGAAGATCCGGTCTACTTAAAAAGGTAGCCGCAAGCCCTTCAGGCACATCGACGGAGAGACACTTTCTCTGCAAAGGAGGGGCTGAAGAAGGAAAAAAATGCGTCCGCCACCTGGGCGTCATGCAAAGAGGCATTGCTGCATATGCACCATGAACAAAAAGAAGCCACATAAAGAAGAGCTTAGGTACCACAAAAAAGATCTCATCTCAAACCTAAAATCTATGAGTCCGACTTTTCAATGCCTGACCTAAACTCATAATGCTCACCTGACAAAGAAATAACGCAAGTGCCGGAAAAATAAGCGCGTGCGGCGCTGCATGCATCACACGGAATCCTTCTTGCACTAAAGAGCCAAAACTCGCATGAGGAGAGGCAATCCCAAGCCCAAGAAAAGACAGGACACTTTCAGCCATCATGGTACTTGGTACCTGCAGGAGCAGTGCTTGCATACACAATGGCCAAAGATGCGGAAGCATGTGGTACATGACAATGCCCTGCGGAGTTTGGCCTAAAGCACGCGCATTCTCAATAAAAAGCTGCGAGCGGAGTGCCATGACCTTCGCTCGTATCAACCTGCCGGGCATCACCCAAGCTGTCAGGACAAGTGCAAAGATAAAACTGAGATGATGAAAAAAAAGCATCATCACCATCGCAGTCAATGAGGCAGGAATAAGATAAAATAAGTCTGCGAGGATACAAAAAAGCTGATCCCCATACCCAAGGCCTGCACATGCTCCAAAAAAAGTACCAAAACAAAGTGCACACAGTGTCGCCAAAAGTCCAACTGCAAGCGATATACGTGCGCCCGACGCTATGCGCCCGAGTTGATCACGACCTAAGACATCAAATCCACAAAGATGCGCTCGTGATGGAGGCTCAAGCTGCCGGCTAATATCCATACTGGGAGATACAGGTATGCATACAAGAAGCGTTATATAGCACAGCGCAAAGACAATTTTCATAAACGTGGATCCAAATAAGCAAGCACTAGGTCCGTGCAGACACCAACTAGAATCAGCACACAAGCGCAGAGAAAAACGCATCCAAGTGCAAGCGGGTAATCTCTGTTCATCACACCAATAATGAGGTATTTCCCAAGCCCTGGTATCTGGTACATCGATTCTACAACAAAAGAACCTGTCACAAGATGAGAAGTTAAAGACCCTGTTATACCCACTATGGGCAAAGCAGCATTAGGCAGCGCATGCCGAAAGAGAACCCTCAGCCATGGCACTCCTTGAGCCGAAGCATAGGTAATATAGGGCTCACTCAGGACCTGTCGCATGCTCGTCCGCGTGATAGAAGTGAGTACAAAAAAAGGCCGCATCCCAAGTGTGACAGCAGGCAGAATCATACTAGCAGGCGATTCCCACAGTGCTGATGGTAAATGCATCCAAGGAGCAGCGAGGAGCAAAAAACTTCCAATCAGATAACTGGGCAGCGCAAGTCCACAGCTGAGGATGATATCGAAAAAAATATTTTGCGATAATGCAAGAAGACATCCGCAAGGAATAGCAAGAAATGCAGCACTTATAAGGGTCGTGAAGCCTAAAAAAAATGATACGACAAAGGCATCAAGAAGTATCTCATTGAGAGGCGCATGCAGTTGAAAAGAATAAAAGTATTGACCATGCAAGAGCCACCAGCCCATACCGCGAACATCAGCCCCAGACGTTACTCCAAACTCACTGACTTCAAAAGGACTGCCGGGCATGAGCGCCATCAACCCAAGGAGGACAGCGAGAATCAAAACAAGAGTTATCATGCCACGCCGGACAATACTCAGCACACACGCAGCCCATCACTGACACTACCTAAAGGAAGCTGCCGCAGCTTAAGATCAAGATCCTTCATCTCAGGATGAAAAAGAAAAAAACATCCACCACCTCCAGCGCCACATATTTTGACAGCAACGCCAGGCAATAAGGATTCGGCACGCATAAAAGCTGCATCAAGCTCAGGCGTCGTCATGGTCGAGGCAAGCATACAGCGCAACTTCATCTCCTGACGAATCGCTGCCAATACGCCCCACCAATCCTCCTGCAGCAAGCATTGAATCAAAGTATGTGTATTGTCACTGATCTGCTGCAAGCATGCACGGACATCATTTTTTTGATTGATACAGTCCTGAAATAAAAGCCAATTGTTGATACCTGAATTGCGAGACACCCCTGAGTAATAGAGTCGCGAGCGATCCAAAAAACCCTGAATGATGTGATGAGGTAAGGCCCGGTGCTGCACGCCACCTGGACACCATACGAGCTCTGAACCTCCGCCTTTACAGGCACTCCAATAATCCTGCTCACCTGCAGGAACTGCAATGACACGCGTTTCAAGATCTCGAACAGTAGCCACAAGCTCTGCATGAGATAAGAGCACGCCACCTTGAAATTTCTGGACAAGAGCATCGCATGCTGCAATCAATGTGATCGCCAAAGCTGACGATCCACCTAAGCCTGCACCAATAGGCGATTCCGCCTTGGTTTCTAAAACAATAGCCAGCTGCGTACAATCAAGCCGCTGAGCAAGGTATTTGAGGGCCTGTGTTATCAAGCCTTGATCCTGAGGAATTTTGTCAAAAACCTCCCCGTTCAGCGTCCATGACGGCGCTGCCAATTCAGCTGAAAGAATGGTCTCAGCGTACATGCCAATAGCCACATTACATGTCACAGGCTCAGTTAAAAAAAGATGCAGTGGCCACATGTCCAGCGTACCACCTGCTAAGTCAATCCGAATGGGTGCACGCGCCTGAACTTTCTGGATGCGAGGAAAGGCGTAAAAATCTGCAGGCCCAATAAGTGCAACAGAACGCGCAGAAGGAATGCTACACATAAGCGCCTGGTGCGCCGCATGATCCCGAATCCATGCATCAATCACCAACACATCACCTGAGAGTATGACTTCGGTATCACCGACATACTCACAGCGCACTTCCACGGTCAATTCTCGCATAAAATCTGCAAAGAAAATAATCCCACTTTTTAGCACACACAGCAGTCTGAGTGGCCCTTGGTACTGTTTCTGTACCTCTTGTGCCAAGCGCGCGGTTGCCTCTCTGATAATGGTAGGCGCATAGACTTTTTCTATGGCTGATAAGACGTCATTGTTCTGCATAACTCGTACCTCTTTTCATGACAAAATCGGCAACGGGCTTCGTACATTTGGGATGCGCCAATTGCTATTACATCTTTATCAGGGGTTAATCGTTGCGTCCTAGATGCTGTCTGACCACACTGAACGCAAATCGCACAAAGCTTTGTCACTACTTCGGCCACAGCTAAAAGCAGCGGCATAGGCCCGAAAGGATTACCCCGATAATCAAGATCAAGGCCTGCAACAATCACCTCGTGCCCCTTGTCAGCAAGCTGGGAAACAACGCTCACAATAGCATCATCAAAGAACTGTACCTCGTCAATGGCAACAATACGCGTTTCAGGCCAAACAGAGATTTCAAGAGCATGATCCACGATCTGCGCTGCTACACTATGAGAGTCATGACTTTGAACTTCAAGCGAACGCGTATCAATACGCGGCTTAAAAATTTGGACTTTTTGACGCGCTATCTTAGCACGCCGGATACGGCGCAAGAGCTCCTCAGTCTTGCCGCTAAACATGCCCCCACAGATAACCTCTATATGACCGAAACTTCTTCGCATGCATCATAACGTGTATCAGATGCGCAGAAAGTCTCAAGCTTCGATGCGATATTTTTCACCCGCTTTTCCGCCAAGTGGAGAGTTTTCTGCCCTGTTACAAAGGATGCAGCCGACTTTTCCATCAATTCCTGTACTTTGGAGAGCTCCTCCTGCATGGACGACACCATATGCCAAATATGGGAGGCCTTTTGCTCAACTGCCAGTGTCTTAAATCCAATCTGCAGACTACTCAGAAGCGCACTGAAGGTTGTCGGCCCTGTGAGAATAACACGCTCCTGCGCTACCAGATCCTGAAACAAACCAGGACGGCCGAGCGCTTCCACAAACATGCTTTCAGATGGCAAGAATAGAAGGGCAAAGTCTGTTGAGTAGGGTGGATGAATATATTTCTCACGAATCGTTTTTGCCGAACGCCTTAGCTGCATTTCGAATTGCTTACTGCATCGCACAATTGCTTCCTGATCACCTAACCCATATGCATCCAAAAGCCGGTCGTAATCCTCTCGCGGGAATTTTGAATCAACAGGCACATAGACAGGATCACCTGAGGCCCCAGGCAATTTAAGAGCAAACTCAACACGCTGCAAACTCTGCGGCTCAATACGGACATTTTCTTCATACTGGTCATGGGTACAAATATCAGCCAGGATTCTAGCACACTGCACCTCACCCCAACTCCCACGCGTTTTAACATTCCCCAAAAGTCTTGTGAGCTCATTCACTTGGGATGTTAGCATCTGGATATGCCCAAGAGATTGATGCATATGATCTAACCTCCCGGAGAACCGACTCATATCACGTCTCACTATGATAGCTGCAAGCACTAAACCGACAAGCGCAATTGCTCCCAGTATCATCTCCGCCCTCCGGCAAAACGCAATACACTGAGCTTAGAAATCTCAACACCTCGAATATCTGGCTTAATAAGGATGTTTTGCGATGTAAACACGAGAGGGACGATACCAACATCTTCTTGCAATAAGATTTTTTCAGCAGTTTGTATGGCCATGCTTTTTACCGCCGCATCATAACGAGGGTCTGACCAGAAAAGCTTATTGTTACGTGAATCACTAGCAAAAAGCTGTAAAAAGCTCTCAGCATGCTCATAATCTGCAGCCCAAGAGCTTTCAAAAAGAGGGAAAGTCCCAAGATCCAACTGTCTTCGGAAGGAAGTATGCTCAAAAGGCTTTGCCTCGAGCGTTATCCCAATTTTTGCCAAATCCTCACGGATACTCTGAAAAACGATCTTTGGCGCAGTAAAATCTGTCATCACATAGTCAAGCGTCACAGGTGGCTGCGGCTTCGGAGCATAAGGAACCCCGCAGCTCCTGCACCCACCGAGCTTGACGGGCACAAAACTGAATGCAGGCTCAAAGCCCTCTCCTAATTTCTTTGCGAGCTTCTTCCGATCAATTGCTCCTGCTATGGCCCGACGAAGCTCCACACGTGACAACGGGTATTGAGTATGCGTAAACCCTAAATACTCAAGCCTATAAAAAGGGTAACTATGAAATCCAGCCACTTTTTTATAGCTGCTCGCTAAATCTGGCACAATATCAAGCGCCCCTGCTTGGTACATGCGCACTGCCTCTGCATCATCTTTCACAACAAGCAGCTTTATTTCATCAAATGAGCCCATTTTTTTACGTGCATGGTAATGAGGGTTTCTATGCAAGGTGATCATTGAGCCTTCATCCCAACTCGTCATCATGTAGGGACCCAAGCTTGGCATACGACCAGGCTTGACCCACTCTGAAGCGTAGGCATCAATAAGATCGAGACGCACGGGAAAGGTTGGCCAAAAAGCAAAGCGTGAACGCATCACAACTTTTTCCACAAGTTTTACTTCTAGGGTCAAATCATCAATAACCTTAAGACCATCCAGCGCTCCTTTCCCCTCATGAAACTCTCTCGCTCCTTGAATAGGAAACAAAAGTGACGCATACGGACTGGCTGTCATCGGTGCAAGAAGTCTTCGCCAACCATCGACAAGGTGCTGAGCAATCAACTTTCGCCCATCAGACCATAGGATGCCCGGCTTGAGCTTGATACGAAGAAAATCATCATGCGCATCCAGACTATCTGCTAAAGCAAGTGTGCCATCACCTGCAACCAAGCCCTCCATGCAACTCATCAGCACCATGGATTCAGCTGGTGTATAGGCACGATTCCAGTCCAAGGTCTCTGGTTCAGCGCGTACACGAATCGACAAGGACCCTGCATAGACGAGGTTTAAGAAGAAGAAAGCTGTACGCATATATCCCCATCCCGATCTTCATGAAAATGCATCTGACAAGCAAGCCTCATCCCAGCAGGCGCTCTTTCTCTCTCATCATCTAATGGCAGTATAATGATCGCGTTGCTATCTGATACCACCTGCACACGGCAGGTGGTACATGCACAAAAACCGCCGCATGCATGGTCGATGCTAACACCAGCATCCAGGAGCGACTCTAAAAGAGAGACGCCCTCCTTAAGCTGTACTTTCTGACCTGCTATTTCTACTTCACGCATAATGTTCCTAACAGCGACGCTAGATGCCGTGTCCGCTGATCAAGTCGCGCCGATGCGCACTCAATAGCCTCAGCCTCCACTCCAGGCTGATGAAGCAGCATTTCTAAGCCCACAATCGCTTCGTCAATCATACGCGCCTCATCCCCCGAGAGCAATGCATGCGCATCTGTACTGTGCCGTTTAGACGCTCGTAAAAGAGGCTCAGCACGACCTTTTGCACGAATTAATAAAAGCTGCCGCTGATCATCTTCCTCATGGTACTCAAGCTGACCTCCTGCACGCGCAATGACTTCAACAGCCTGCATGACACCTGTTTTGCAATCCTTGGCTGAAACCTGCAAAATGCCATCAGCATCCATCATAAATGTAATTGCTATGCGCTGAAAACCTGCACGCATGGGTTCCAGTGGTAATCGAAAACGTGCTAAGCTCTGACAACCTGCAACAATAGGGCGATCTCCCTGCACGACATGGACATCAACTGCCGTCTGCCAATCAGCATACGTGGTAAAGATTTCTTCGGCAAAAGCAGGAATACGAGTATTCCGAGGCAATAAGGGAGCAACTGCGCCTCCGTATGTTTCAATACCTAAGCCCAAAGGCGTCACATCCAAAAGCACCCGATCCACTCGACCATGCACAATACCGTCAGCTGAAAGAGCTGCCCCCCGAGCAACGACCTCGTCTGGGTGCACCGATGTATCAGCCTTACACTGAAAAATCTCTTCAGCTGCCTCAACCACAGCCCGCAGCCTCGTAGGCCCTCCAACCACAATAAGATCTGTAACCTTTTGCCCGGCATCACGCAAAGCTTGCCGCGCAATATTCTTCGTGCGCTCCAACAAAGGCTCCATACATGCCCAAAACTCAGCTTCTGTCACAGAACATGAACGCCCCTCATAGCAGACCTCATCACGAATCGAGCGCTTCACCTTTTCTGCAACAGACACTGGCACCGCAATGCCCAATTTTGCAGTCAAAAGTTCTGCAAGAGCTGTATCAATATCATCGCCACCCAAATGCGTATCGCCCGCTGTTGCAAGGACCTCAAAAATGCCCTCATGAAGACGTAGAATGGAAATATCAAAGGTACCTCCACCAAGGTCGTACACTGCGACACAGCCACTTTGTTTTTTTTCATCAATACCGAAAGCAAGTGCCGCGGCAGTTGGCTCATGGATCAACCGCAAGACTTGCCATCCAGCCATACGCGCAGCAAGTCGCGTAGCCTGGCGAGCTGCATCATGAAAGTATGCAGGTACCGTGATGACAACTTCAGAAACCGGTCGACTTAAAACCTTCTCAACTTTTGTTTTTATATCCGCCAAGATATCAGCCGCTACCCGAATAGCCTCATCGGAGGCACCCATAAGCCTTTTCATGGATCGGTACGCATCCGGATGTCGATCACCAACTTTTGGCACTCCATCAATGTACCGGACTGTACTTGGCAACAAATGCCCATCACCAAGGTCAATCATCTGAATGACCCCATCGACTACATAGGCAACCAGACTATTTGTTGTACCTAAGTCAATCCCAACAGCTAAGCGATCCACGCCTGTACCTCCTGCAATAATGAGCGAATATATTTTTGTTCCTGCCTGAGAGACGCCAAGCTCCGCTCATCATTGGCTTGCATAGCCACCTTCACGGCATCCACTAATGCCTTGTCATGTGCGAGCACTTTATTATAAAACGCACGATCACCTCGCTCAGCGTCCATCCATTCCAATGCAAGTGCAGGCGGCGTGTTTGTAACTACCACACCCTTTGATGCCAGTATCCAATCAATTCTTTTTTCATCATCACGCAGAAGTGCAAAAGCCCAATTGAGTACGCTGCTCTTTCGAGTAGCCTCTCCTTTATCAGTACAGAGATCGGGATGCCATGCCCGCGCCCGCTCATAGTACCGTTTAAGAAGATCCTCCTGATCAATCGCAAAAGAGAGCTTAAGATCAAAGATTGCAAACGGATCCTCAGGCCGAGAAACTTGATCCACAACCACAGGTCCGCTTTGCATTCGGATTATTAAAAACAAATCCGGTACCATTAAGTCCATCCGAGAAATCAAGCTCCGTACCAGCCAAATACAGATAGGACTTGGGGTCAGTCACAATCCGCACACCATCCTGCTCAAAAAGCTTATCCTGTGCTGGCACTGCATCAGCATCAAAGCCAAGTTTATAACTCATGCCTGAACATCCACCACCAATAACCATCACACGCAGCTGTGCAAGAGGCGCCTTCTCTTTTTCAGAAAGCCGTATAATTTCAGCCACTGCCTTTGGTGTCACATGGATCATACGATCTCCTGCTTTTTTAAATAATCACCAATAGCCGCACGGATAGCATCCTCCGCCAAAATAGAGCAATGGATCTTAATCGGTGGCAAGGAAAGCTCCTCGACAATATCCGTATTTTTAATTGTCAGTGCCTCCTGCACCTTTTTCCCAATAAGCCACTCCGTCGCTAAGGATGAGCTCGCAATCGCACTCCCACACCCAAAGGTCTTAAATTTTGCATCCGTAATGATCTGAGCCTCATTGACCTGCACCTGGAGCTTCATAACATCACCACATTCAGGCGCACCAACAAGTCCTGTGCCAACATTTCTGGCACTTTTATCAAGTGACCCAACATTTTTTGGATTTTCGTAATGATCTAAAACTTTTTTTGTATATGCCATAGACTCCTTTAATGCCCACTCCAGGCAACCTGAGATAAATCAACGCCCTCTTGCACCATTTCATAAAGCGGCGAGAGCTCCCGCAATCTTTCGACAGCTTCGACAACCAAATGCCCTGCTTTTTCAATTTCCTCACGTGTTGTGCCACGACCAAGCCCAAAACGAATACTCGTATGCGCTAAATCATCGCCTACACCCATGTTTTTCAAAACATAGGAAGGCTCTAAACTGGCCGATGTACACGCAGAGCCACTTGAAACCGCGAGCTCCTTGATACCCATCATAAGGGATTCACCTTCGACAAAAGAAAAACTCACATTCAAATTTCCCGCTAAGCGGTCAGTTGGATGCCCATTGAGCACAATATGGCTTAAATTCGCCGATAAATACTCCCATAAAGCATCCCGCAATGCACGGATACGAGGCATCTCCTCCATCATCAAAGATTGTGACAACTCACAAGCAGCCCCAATACCGACAATACCAGGCACATTCAGTGTCCCTGAACGCATCCCGCGCTCCTGCCCACCACCATGGATGAGAGGCGCAAGCCGTATCCGGGGCGCACGTCGCCGCACATAGAGCGCCCCAACACCTTTTGGGCCGTACATTTTATGTGCACTGATAGTAAGCAAATCAACCTGCATCGCTTCCACATCAATCGGAATTTTACCTGCTGCCTGCACAGCATCTGTATGAAAAACGACTTTCTTTGCCTTACAAAGCGCACCAATCTCAGTGACAGGATTGAGCGTTCCAACTTCATGATGAGCCGCCATAATAGACACTAAAATAGTATCTGGTCGCAAAGCCGATGCTACTGATTCCACTGATGTGCGACCATACTTATCGGGCATAAGATAGGTCACATCAAAACCCTCTGCCTCCAACGCATGGCACGAATCAAGAACTGCTTTATGCTCAATAGCCGACGTCACAATATGACGTCCCTTATCTTTCAACATACGAGCCGAACCTAAAATAGCTAGATTATTGCTTTCGGTTGCTCCACTTGTGAAAATAATCTCACGCTCATCCGCACCCAACAGATCTGCTACCTGCTGGCGAGCCCTGGCGACAGCAGCTTCCGCCGTCCAGCCGTACTGATGACTCCGACTTGCTGCATTACCAAAACACTCGGTAAAATAAGGCAACATTGCCTCAAGGACACGTTTGTCGACAGGTGTCGTTGCATGATGATCGAGATACATGGACTTCCTCCTCTAAAGAACAAAGCTCAGCGAGACTCACAGCGTGAAAAAGCGCGACAACTTTGGCATTAAGCGCACTCACAAACCCGCGAATTTCACAGCGTTCATCGTACGTACAAGAAACATCGAAACAGCATGGCGTCAGACGCTGCGGCCCCTCAACCAGCTGCACGAACTCGCCAAACGAAAGACTTGCCAAAGGCCTCGCCAATGCATACCCACCCTTTGCGCCCTGCAAGGACTGGATCAACCCCACATCCCTGAGCTTCTGAAGCGTCTTAGCCGTAATTTCAAATGGCAACCCATATGAGTCAGCAATCTCCCTCGCTGTTGACAGCGATTCTTGCTGCTTATGCATATGATAGAGTGCTATAAGACTGTACTCTGTTGTTCGATTCAGCCGTATCACCTTAATTCCTCTTGGGAACTATATACGACATCTAACATCCGATTTCAAACATATTTCACGCACACATAAAATACCGCATAGTGTCATTGTATCACTGGCTCGAATGAGCGTCAACGATGACACGTGTTTTGAAGATAGTGTATATGAACTCAAGTTTTTTCGACTGTGACGCGGCGCAAACAAGATTAAAGATTAACAGCCATAAAAGTAGAAGTTACGTTACTCATGTAGTTATGACTTGATACGATGTAGAGTCAAGCAATGAAGAGGCTCGCTTTTCTTGATCGGTTTTTGACGCTGTGGATCTTTTGCGCCATGGGTATTGGCCTCGCCCTCGGTTCATCCCTTGCAAAGCTCAGCGACCTTATCCCAATCGCTCTGATTCTCATGCTGTATCCCCCACTAGCCAAGGTCAAATACGAGCAATTAGGCAAAGTACTCCAAAACCGCAAAATCCTTATTCTCTCTCTTATCCAAAACTGGCTCATTGGGCCTCTACTCATGTTCGGACTGGCAATTACCTTCCTTAGTGACATGCCTGAGTATATGACAGGCCTCATCCTTATTGGTCTTTCGAGATGCATCGCCATGGTCCTTGTTTGGAATGACCTTGCGGACGGCGATCCAGAATATGCAGCAGCTCTTGTTGCTTGTAATTCCGTTTTCCAAATCCTCTTCTTCTCTCTCTATGCTACTTTCTTTATAACGATCTTACCTTCTTGGCTAGGCATGCCGTCTGCAGCCTTCCAGACCAACGTACAGGCTATCGCCAAAAGCGTACTCATCTACCTGGGCATTCCTTTTTTCATGGGCATTGCATCGCGCCTCACTCTTATCAAAATCCAAGGTGCACCATGGTACGAGTCGAAATTCTTGCCCACAATCAGCCCTATCACGCTCATTGCACTGCTCTTTACGATCGTCCTAATGTTTTCACTTAAAGCTGAACGCATGATGGAAGTGCCTTTTGATGTACTGCGCATTACAGTACCACTCCTCCTCTACTTCGTGATTATGTTCCTCACTTCTTTCTTCCTGAGCAAAAAAGCAGGCGCTCTCTACCCCCAAGCTGCAGCCCTCTCATTCACAGCAGCCTCAAATAATTTTGAGCTCGCAATTGCTGTGGCCGTAGGTACTTTTGGGATTCATCATGGAGCAGCCTTTGCGGCTGTTATAGGCCCTCTTGTCGAAGTACCGGTCCTCATAGGCCTCGTCCATGTTGCTCATTGGATCCGAAAACGCTTCTTTGACATAAACAACGCCATTCTATAAACTTCTGCCATGAATTACGCTCTTATTGCTGGTAGTCATAGATCCCCATCACAAAGTGCTCGCATCGCAGGCGTTCTTGCAGAGCGCCTTGCTCAGCTTCCTTCAACAAAAAAGACGTCCATCATCGACCTAGGAACAAATCCCCTTCCATTTTGGGACCAAGAAGGTCGATGGAAAGAGTCCTTTGCACCGTTTTCTAAAATACTCACTGAAGCCAATGGACTTGTGATTATTTCACCTGAATGGGGCGGTATGGCAACTCCCGCCATCAAGAACTTTCTCCTCTGCACCCAAGGCGAGATGCGCCATAAACCAGCCCTCCTCGTCTCAGTGACAAGCTCATTGACCAACGGTTCATACCCCATAACCGAAATGCGCTCAAGCGGCTACAAAAACACCATGCCCTGCTTCTTGCCCGAGCACCTGATTTACCGTGATGCAGAAAAAGTATTTATTGTGCCCAATCCCGTGATTGAAGAGCGCACCCAGTACACACTCGAACTACTTGCCCATTACACTCAGGCCTTAGGCACGGTGCGTACATGGGCCCAGAAGTCGCCCTACCTCTTTGGGATGTAAATAGAAAAGTTCGCAAGCAATTTTTTCTGGATATTTTTCATGCTTATGCTCTTCTATGTCTCAAAAATCAGAATAAGCACTAGCGAATCGACGCAACACTCCCCGCATTGTTTACCAAGATATCTATTTGACTATGTTACTCCTGCAGCCAATTCTTCACATGCATCCAATCGCACTCAAGTGAGGCATCGAGATGCACACAATACAAGCAAGTCTGTCAGCTATAAAACCTATATATCAGGAACAAACATCCAGCTCCACTCCTGTTTAATGCGCAGCATGTTTGTGCATTCTCACAGAGAATCTCCTGTCTTCTAAAACGTTTTTCGTGTGCTCGTTAGAAATAACACGCACTCTAAAACCATCATGCTCGGGCATAATTTCTAGCGGCGTGCTGCCATCAATACACAAAAGATCGAGCATTGGCCTATCAATAACAAGAGCCAGATTTGAACCTACCTGCGAAAGCTTTTTCCTTCTCATACGTACCACCCGTAGAAAAGTATACTGCGTCGCGTTATTTCTTGCTACAAAAAATCACACTGTGTCTCACAAGCCCTACTATCCAGCAGCATACAGGTACCGCACTACAACGATACCCGACCCACCATTGCCGCCAGAACCTGCGGTACCTGCTCCGCATCCCCCACCACCAGAACCAGTATTCGCAGTGGCATTATTTCCAGCACCCCCAGGAGCACCACCCTGTCCCGCACCAGTCATAACAGAACCGAGTGAAGCTAGATTACTACCAGCACCACCCCCACCTCCTGCAGCATAAATAACAGCAGCACCTGTAATCTCACTTTCTAAACCATTGCCTCCTTGGCCAGACGCAGAAGCCGTAGTAGCGTACCCATTTCCACCAGCACCGCCCCCTCCACCTCCTGCACGTGGCCCAGCATAGCCAGCGACAGTCGCGCTACCATTATATGTCAAAGCCCATAGCTTACCTCCACCTGCGTTCCCTTGACCTGCAACACCGCTACCGCCTGAAAATAATCCAATATTTATAGGAATATCGCCGCCCATACCACCGCCAGACCCCCCGCTCGCTCCACCAAACATGCCTGTCTGACTATTAAAAACCCCATTCTCATCTCCCGATCCACCACCACCACCAATAGAAACCATCTTAAACAAGGAACTATTGCTGCCATTAGCAGCAACGGTCAAACTCCCGACGCAAGCAGTAGGGCACCAAGCAGTCCATACTTCCGCACTTGCTGCCCCAGCTCCCCCTGCACCAACTGTCGCTGTATAAACTCCAGGCGCTACCCAAAGCGACCCAGTACGAAATCCACCTGCACCACCACCGCCTCCACCACCACCATAAGGACTACCAGACTCTCCACCACCACCGCCTCCACCACCAGCAATAACTAAATATTCCATGAACCCACCGGTAGTAACCGTTAATGTCCCTGTTGTTGTAAATTGATGAATACGAAATGATCCAGACTGGCTCACAGTACCTCCCGTTGCATAGGGCATCGCTTGCTGCAACATGCCACCAAAAGCAACAGTACCAGAATATCCAATGCCTGATGCAGAAGCAGTCCAAGGACTTGACACAACAGCGCTAAAATTAGCATTCATCTGAGATGCCGAAATTGGCCCACCCGATGTGAACGTGTACGGAACTAGTGCAGCAAAACTGAAAAAAGCATAAAAAAGAATGTACATAACTTCATAGTATGGTAATGCTCATCTGCCGATCAACTGTAAAAAAGTCTCAAGCAACTTCTGAAATAATCAACTCTATACGATTATAATCAAATGGTTTTGGCAAAATGCCTGAAAAAGCATAAGCAGGATGAGGCTCTGACTCTCCCGTGACCAAATAGATAGGAAAACTTGCAGACAAAGTATGTGCAAGTTCGTCTCCCGTCATCTGTGGCATACGAAAATCTAAGAACCCTATATCGAAATGAATATCCTGACAGGCCTTGATCGCTTGAAGCGGATCAACAAAGCTATGCACAACCACGCTCTCTGAGGCAAAAGAGTCTTCAAAAATGCCGCCTAACTCTTTTTCATCGTCGACGAACAGTACGTGAATCTGACGCATGCAATCACTCCTTCATGCCAATTGGCATCTCAGGAGCGTCACTCACTTGCTGTTTTTTTGCAAGACTGACCGCAGCGAACTTAGGAAAACCAGAAGTCGCCAAAAAAATGCAAAAGAATCATCCATAATCCACTTTGACACCCATAAACATTATCCTGCTCACATCTAGCACAGACGAGGTGCGAGTAGAACTCAGAGGACATAATTCAAATGAACCGTATAAATGAATAATTATAAAAGACAGGTCCAGAATTGCCTAGTTTGCACTGTAAGTACCCGCCGCTAAATTGACACAGACATTGACCAGAATTACCAATCATTAATGTACTATTAAACGTATAGCCAGCTGGAGCATGTCCCATTTTTAGTTGATGCTAAGTTTTATAGTAGCTCCCACATCCATATTCATGCGGCCAAAGAGACCCATTCCTGATTCTGTCTTTCTCTCTCCAGCTCGATATTTTCGATCACCTCTTTGATTTGTCG
>CAIUGE010000097.1 GCA_903898645.1 Oligoflexia bacterium
ACTAAATTCGAAAATCCAGATTCTCAAAGCCAATGCAAGAGGATTTAGGAATTTTGAAAATTATCGGATAGCTATTCTTTTTTATTGCGGAAAAATGGAAATGATGCCTTAGAGGTTATGCACAGAAAAGCCCGAAGAGCCTGTTTTATTAGCAATTTCATTAATAACACGAACAATGTCTTCGATTTGTCTGTTGCTTGCCTCTGTTTGTGACAAAATAGCATCGTTGCTAACACTTAGATCTTGAATTGCATCGATGAGGCTGCGTACTGTTTTTTGCCCGAGTGTCGCTGCTTCCTGGCTGTGGGTGACGATTTCAACGCTTGACGAAATATTGTGATTACTTTTTTGCGTCATGCTGTTGATCTCATTCATCGCTGTCACGGTTTCTTGAATAGAAGCTGCTTGTTGAATAGATGAGTCAGAGAGCTTTTTTGACGTATCGAGCAGCCCAGAGCTTGTGGATTCTGTTATTCGCGAAGCTGTTTCTAAGTCTTTGAGAACTTGTCCAAGTGACAATGTGAGTTCGTTTTTTAAACTTCGTGCTACAAAGAAAGAGAGCGTGCCTGCAACAATGAGTATTAAGAATCCGCTGAGCGCATAATAAAATCTTTGCACTTCAAAAGCCATAATTCGTGTTTTCAGTAGGGTATTAACTTCAGGCTCTGTCATCAGCCAGTGTTTATATGAAGCCTGCAAAGCGTCAGAAGTTGATCGCAAAAAGCGATCCACGGCTATAGGTTTACCTGCTGCTATGTCTTTCATGTCCTGGATAAGATCATCGACTTTGTCGCTTAATTCTTTCGTGATTGGAGGCATATTTTTTTGCAGTGGTTCGCTTATTCCGTAAAAATTCTTATCTTCACTGAGCGATTTTTTGATATCACTCGTTATGCGGTCAAGGTCAGATTGAAGTACGTGTGCATACACTGCTGCTTTTGCTACAGTGTCCTGATTGATGTTTTTTGTATGCACTATGGGTTCTATAACAGTTGTGATTTCTTGGATGCGGTCTTGGATCTGAGGCAAACCGCCGAGCGTTATGTCGATCAAATAATAGCTGTCAAGATCCGTGTCTAAAACAAGATTGGATGCATTTCCAGTGTGGGCAATCATACCACGGATGCTTGCAACCAGATTGGTATGGAGATTATTGCTTGCCATTGCTGTTAAGGTATCTTTTTTTGATTTTATCTCTGACCATTGTGCTTTTATCTTTGAAAAATGAAATGCTTCTTCTTGGCTTTGTGCGAGTGCTTCTGGTGTAAATTTGAGTGAATTGCCAAGGAGTGCGTCGATCTTTTCAAGATTTTCGAACCCTGTATCGACAGCTGTTTCTAGATTTGGGAGTGCTGCTTGTGAGGCTGGTATATGATTGAGTGCGCGCTGCAGTTCGATTTTGTGGAGAGACACCGATTTAAGTATGGTAATAAGTGGTTCTTCATACCTGTTGCCATCAATCTCAAGGCGAGTAAAGGTAATGTCTGATGACCTGGCTTGATACATGAGGTATGTTAAGACGCATAAGGGGATAATGTACACGATATTCATAAACAACAGCTTTTGCCCTAATGTGAATTTATCCATGATACGCTTATCGGTCAGTCTTGTGTATTTCTAGACTTTTGATAGTGGGCTGCGCTTATGCGATACTAGGCATGCAAATGCAGCGATCTTTATTGAAATCTATTTTAGGGACCTGAAAGGTGGCTGAATTACGCTGCGTCTTCAAGCTTTTCTTGCTCGGACGCAGTATCTGTCTGTTCTCTGCCAAAGACTGCATACTCGACTTGTTTGACAATTTTGCGGAATGTATGCGCCTGTTCGGCAAGCTGTTCTGCATGATGATTGTTATCACTTGACATTTGCGATGTGTTATGGGTGCTTTGATCCATTCGATGCATTGCGATGGTGATTTGTTCTACGCCTTTTGCTTGCTCTTCAGATGCAGAGACGACTTCATGGACCATGGTGACGACGCGATCGATAGACGTCACAATGTCCACCAAGATGTCGTTACATGTGCTAGCCACACGGCGTCCATCGTCGAGTTTGATTCGGCCTTGTGCGACAAGTTGTTGGACCTGAGTTTTTGTATCGAGAATGATGGATTCTACACGGTGGGTGCTAGCATCGAGCATGTCAGCTATTTCTTTTGCAGCATTTCCACTCATTTGGGCAAGATTTCCTACTTCTTCGGCCACGACAGCAAAGCCTTTTCCGTGCTCTCCTGCTCGAGCTGCTTCAACTGAAGCATTGAATGAGAGAAGTTTTGTTTGGAAAACAATATCATTGATGACTTTTGTTTTATTGGCAATTTCATTAATAACACGAACAATGTCTTCAATCTGTCTGTTGCTTGCTTCGGTTTGTGACAAAATAGCATCGTTGCTAACACTCAGATCTTGAATTGCATCGATGAGGCTGCGTACTGTTTTCTGCCCGAGTGTCGCTGCTTCTTGACTGTGGGTGACGATTTCAACGCTTGAAGCAATATTGTCATTACTTTTTTGCGTCATGCTATTGATCTCATTCATCGCTGTCACAGTTTCTTGAATAGAAGCTGCTTGCTGAATAGAAGAGTCAGAGAGCTTTTTTGACGTATTGAGCAGTCCAGCGCTTGTAGATTCTGTTATTCGTGAAGCCGTTGCTAAGTCTTTGAGTACTTTTCCGAGTGATGATGTGAGTTCGTTCTTTAAGCTTCGTGCTACAAAAAAGGATAATATTCCTGCAATAACGAGCACCAAGGATCCGCCCAGTACGTAATGAGATCTCTGTGTTTTGAAAGATGAGATGCGCGCTTCTAAGATGTTGGTGACTTCTGGCGTTGCAATGAACCAGCTTTTGTAAGCGGACTGTAAAGAATCAGAGGTTGATTGTAAGAAGCGATCGGCGGCTACGGGCTTGCCTGCTGCTATGTCTTTCATGTCTTGTATGAGCGATCCTACTTTTTCGCTTAATTCTTTTATGGCTGGGGGTATATTTTGTTGAAAAGATGGCACTATTCCATAAAAATTTTGATCTTCAATGATGGCTATTTTGATGTCGCCTGTAATTCTATCAAGGTCAGATTGGAGCAATGTGGCATAGACGGCTGCCTGCGAGATTATTTCTTGGTTGAGTTTTCGTGTATGAATTGCAGGTTCCATAGCTACTGTTACTTCTTGAATGCGATCCTGAAGTTGAGGTAAACCACCGAGCGTTGTGTCGATCAAATAGTAGCTGTCAAGATCTGGGTCTAAAATAAGATTGGATGCATTTCCGTCATGGGCAATCATGCCGCGAATGCCTGCAATCAGACTTGTGTGCAGATTGTTGCTTGTGGTTATATTGAGGGTATCTTTTTTTGATTTTATTTCTGACCATTGTGCTTTTATTTTCGAAAATTGGAATGCTTCTTCCTGACTTTTTGATAGCATTTCTGGCGTGAATTTCAGTGAGGCACCAAGTATTGCGTCTATATTTTCGAGATTTTTAAAACCAGAATCGATAGCTGTTTCTAAGTCTGGAATTGCTGCTTGTGATGCTGCGACATGATTGAGTGCTCGTTGCATTTCTATTTTATGGAGAGATGCGGATTTAAGTATTGTAATGAGGGGTTCTTCATACCTATTTCCGTCAATTTCAAGACGTGCAAATGCAATGTCTGATGATCTAGCATCATACATGAGGTATGTTAAGACGCATAAGGGGATAACGTACACAATGTTCATGAATAAAAGCTTTTGGCCTAATGTAAATTTAGTCACGATACGTTTATCGGTCAATCGGCGGAATTCTTGAATATGCTCTATTGAAGGAGGGGGGTTATGCGGGGCACAATGAATTGCCCAGCTCAGAATGTGCTCTGAGCTGGGCTGAGATTACAAGGTAACAAGAACAGAGGCAATGAAGAGTGTTTGGTTAGAGGCAGCTCCGGTTCGTGTTATGTAACGATTTGCGAGGGAGCTTCTATCTGTTCGCAGTTCCATGCGAGCTTCAAAGCCATCGCTGATCTGATGGCCTGAGGTGAGAGTGGCTTCGCCTATTGTTTGGGCTGATCTTCCGAGCGCGTAGCCGCTATTGTCGCGATACAGGTCAATACGTGGGGAGAGAAACCATTTCGGTGTAATCTGCCATTTTGATCCTACCTGAACCCCTGCCCAGCTTGCTACTGCTGATGGGGTAGCGAGGACGCCTGGTGATGAGCCTAAGATCAGATCGGTTGCAAGGCTAAATCGCTCAGAAACAATCCATGTTGCATTCACTTCATGGAATGTTTGCCAGTTTTTTTGATAGATGTTTTGGATTGGCCCACCCAAATTATTATAGATAAGGGTCACTGTTTCATGGGGCGTCCACTTGAGTTGCAGGCCAAAAGTAGGTGTATCAGATGGGGCGTTGATAAAATCTATGCCATTGTAAATATAAGCATTTGCAACGAATATGTTTGGTACGAAAGCGTAGCCGATATGGACGCCTGTATGCCAAAATGGTGAAAAGCTAAAGATATTTGATCGCGAATAGTTCCAATTATCTTTAGCTTTTGGTGTTTCGAGTCCTATATGCGTATACATTTTGCCAATTTCAAGTGTCAACTGTGGTAGAGATTCCGGAGTATAACCAAAGACTGCTTGGCCAACATGCTTTGTTACTTGATCGATTATTCCTATGTCAGGGCCACCGCTGAATCGGGCAAAGAATGTTGATGCGTTGATTTCAGCTTGTGGTCCGAAATCAAGATCTGCGAAAAAGGATGTTTCCTTTTTTTGCATGCGAAACGTCAATTCGACAAGGTTCAGTGATGGTTGATTTGCATAGATAGGATAAAAAATCATGGAGTTTTGCTGCGGCGCAAGTCCGCCATTAGCAACGACTGGACCAGGATTATTGGGATTGTATGCATAGTATGCGTCAAAGTATCCAGCTATTTGGAAGGTGGGGGCAGTTTTTGCTGCTTCTGCTGAAAGAGCTGGCGTGGTAGGTATTGCGCCAGTTGGGTGTACTTCTGGAGGCACGCTGGCAGGCGCTCTGTCCGTTGCTGTAGTAGCTATTGCAACAATTGGGTGCGCTTCTGGGATAGGAGTCTTGTCTATTGGTGCACTTGCAGGAGTAGGGGTCTTATCTATTAGTGCGCTTGTAGGAGCAGGTGGTGTTGCAACAATTGGGTGCGCTTCTGGAGTAGGAGTCTTGTCTATTGGTGCACTTGCAGGAGTGGGTGCTTTTGTAACAATTGGGTGCATGTCGGCTGTGGCTTGAGTTGGTGTAGGTTTTTTTCTTTCTTTCATGGTGACGGCACCTTGAAGACTCCAGTCACCTGTATTGCCCCATCCTGAAGATGAGCGTACGAGCTGTGCGCTGAAAGATACAGTATCTGTCTTTGCGTGTGCGCGAGCTTCCGTGTCATTTTTACATGTAATCGAAACGTGCAGTGGTTTATTGACGCCACATGCTGATGCATCAATAGTTGCGCCAAGTTCTTGGCAGGTACCTTGGTGATTGATCGTGAGTGTGCCGCACGGTTTACTGGCGATTGCGCTTGCTGATAATAAAATAAATACAAATGGCATATAACTTCCCCCATATTAAGGGTACAATATATGTCGTTATTTTTGCATCTTTATTTTGACAAAAAGATGCTGTTTTTTGGCGCATTTTGATGCGTATATGCGAAGGGCTGTCAAAATTTCAGCGGTTCGTGTATTACGGCATGGTGTAGCTTTGATTGGCGCCCGTATAGGTGAAGGTCGTTGTTACGCCATTTACCATAATAACGACAAGACCGTTGCTGCCAGCGCTGGCTATAGCGCCCCCTGCGCCTGCATTGAAGGTGTATACGGAGGAGGTATTGTTAGGTGCTGCTGTGACTCCTGTTGCGCCATTGATGTAGCTGCCAGTGCCTCCATAGTTAGTGGTGTAGTAAGATGCGCCACCGCCACCACCTCCTGTTCCTCCTGTGCTAACAGTGTTGCTACCACTGCCGCCACCGCCATAATAGCCACCGCCACCGCCTGCACCTGCCCAGCTTGCTCCAGCACGTATAGGGCCACCTCCACCATAGAGTGCCGTTTGGACTGTGCCACCATTCCCACCAGCATTGCCTCCTAAGAGGGCGCTGCCAGCTGTACCGGCGTACACAGCGCCAGCGGTAATTGGTCCTCCAGCACCGACTGTGCCTGCGCCTCCTGGGTAGGCGCCTATGCCAGCTGAGGCTGGATTGCCCCCTGCACCGCCATTATTTGTGTATGCTGCACCGCCGCCACCACCTGCAATAATAAGTGCATTTGCTTGAGAGACTGAGCCTGAGAAAATGCCAGACAGGCCTCCGCCATAGCTTTGACAATCTCCAGAAAATGATCCACCTGCACCAACAAGAACAGTGAGTACAGTGCCTGGAGCCAGGGATCCTGCTGTTAGCAGGTTGGTGAATCCTCCTGGGCCGCCTAGTGCATTTCCGTAACTAGATACTGCGCAGCTGCCCCCACCGCCACCGCCCCATGCAAAGAATGTTGTAGTTTTTGGGTTATTGAGTGCATTGATAATGTAGCTGAAATTGGCGTTCATTTGTGAGGCAGAGATAGGTGTGCCTGCGCTAAAGGCAAAGGGGAGTGTGTAGGCAGATGCAGATGGTGCGAGGAGAAGAGCGCCTAGTACTCTCAGTAGTGTGCTGGGATAAGATCTCATCATTGAGATGATTCGATTATTTTTTGACTCAGTCAACTATTTTCCTTCATTCTTTTTCTTATAAAGAGGGAGATTGAATGCTGCCTGGTTGTGTCAAAAAAATGGATTCTTATGTATTTCGTTTATGCTGCAGGTTTCTTACGGGGAGGTAAGCATTCCTAATCTTTTTACAGCTGGATCGCCTCTATCTGCGTCAATTATGAATGCTCATTTTAGTTCTGTCGCCAGCTGGATCAATAGCTATTCGGGCTCTCAGTGGAATTCTTCAGGTACTCATTTGTACTATAGTCTTGGCAGAATCGGCATTGGCACGACTGCTCCTGCTTCCGCTTGAGACGTTGTAGGCGATGTGAAAATGAGCGGCGGCATTATTACGGCAACTGGGCAGCAAGTAAAAATTCTTTATGGTAGTGGCTCTTGTAGTAATGGAGGTAGTACCTATGCTCCTAACATAGGCTACCTTCATGGGAATGTTTCTTTCGGTTATACTTTTACAACTCCTCCTGTTGTTGTCGTGTCAGGAACAGTATGGGGCGCTGCACTTAATGAGGCTGATCCCTCAGCCTGTGAGTATCTCTACCCGCCGGCTTTACGATTGGATTAACGAATCTGTCTCATACAACGCTTGGTCCTGGTACTTTTACATTCAATTGGATTGCGGCCGGATACTGATCATGGGAGCTTAAGGCTTTTAGAACTCGTGGCATGTTCAAATGATGATTTAATTTTTATTCTTGAGAGTTCATATTGTCGTTTAAATGCATTTGTGGAGACGAGGAAGCCATTGGCATAAAAAGTTTGTGTCTGGATGCTATAGACTCGTAGAGGTTCATAGACGGTCGTGATGGAAAGGACGCGGAGGTGCCCATTTTCATGGAGGAGAAAGTCTCCTTCTAGAAGGCCATCTGCAATAGTCCAGCTTTGGGAGTCGGCAATATAGACGAGGTGATCAAGAGTGATATCAAGGCTTGGACCTTCGGTTTCAATATGGAGGTACCTGGTTGTTAGGTGCGATGAGATCATGAGTACTTTTGCTATTCCTTGAGGGGTAAGCACGAAGTCATCGATGTGGATTTGATCGATAGTGCGTTTGCCAGTGGGCGTGCTAATAAGAATAAATCCAGGGAGATGCCATAAGGCGGCGTAGGTATTGAGACACACGAAGAGGAGCATGGGGGTCCTTTGTAGATGGCGACTCCGAGAGGATTCGAACCTCTGACCTGATGCTTAGAAGGCACCTGCTCTATCCAACTGAGCTACGGAGTCACAATTTTTTCAGGATCTATGGAAATTTCGAGTATACTTTCTCCATGGCTCTTTATGAATACTGCTGCAAAAAATGTCAATCACGGTTTGAGCAAATCACGACGTATGATCAGTCCAAAACTGCTGTCTGTCAAAAATGTGGCAGTGAAGCAGACAAAGTCTTCACTGCTCCAGTCCGCACGGGGAAAGGCGATCAGCGCGATTCATGTGCGCATGGCTGTCACTGTCATGGTGCTCCGAGAGGGACTTGAACCCCCACGCCTTTTGGGCACAGCGTTCTAAGCGCTGCATGTCTGCCAATTCCATCATCGGAGCGTGTGAAAGTGGTGAGTCATGATGGATTCGAACCATCGACCCTCACATTAAAAGTGTGATGCTCTACCGACTGAGCTAATGACTCACACAAAAGACAGCTATCACGCTGTGATGCGCACTGCAAGACTTAATGCTTCTTAGCAGTGCCTTTTTTCGCTAATTTTTCAGCAATCAACTCATCAATGATGCCAAGGGCCTCATGACGAAGGTCATTTTCATAAATAAAGCGATAGAAATTTTCCATGTCAGGATGATGCCTAAAGTTTTTGAACGAAGCAGACATCTCAGCAGTTGGTTGAGATGTTGTCACCTCATGAGTCTCTTCTTCTTCTTCTTCTCGAGGAGCCTCTTCCTCTACAGGGATGGGGCTTGGTAGTGGCTTCTTTTTTGAACGAGACTTCTTTGAAGTTTCATCGGATTCCGGCATGCCTGCATTATACGGGTTTTAGTAGAAAGCTCAATGTTTTTTTAATGTGCCTCTACCACCATGGACATGCCGAGTCCGCCTGCAGCACAGATAGAGATGAGTCCAAGGTTTTTTTGTGTATGCTTGAGGATAGCAAGGAGTTGGAGTAAAAGCCTGACGCCGGTAGCTCCAAAGGGATGTCCAAGGGCAACACTGCCACCCCATAGATTCATTTTATTCATGTCTATAGCAAGCGTTTTGACGGTTGCAAGGACCTGGGCTGCAAATGCTTCATGCATTTCAATTGCGTCAATATCAGCGAGTGTTACTCCGGCCTGCTTGAGTGCCTTTGGGACAGCGTAGATGGGTGCAATAAGAAGTGGCTCTTTGCTAATGTCGATTGCCGAGGATGCAATGCTTCTAATTGTTCCAAGTATGGGGAGTCCAAGCTCTTGCGCTTTTGAGGCACGCATAAGAAGAACGGATGATGCTCCATCTGTTAGGGGTGATGCATTGCCTGCTGTCACAGTGCCGTCTGGATAAAACACGGGGCGAAGGCTTGCGAGTTTTTCGGTATCTTGCCTGACATCAGTATCGCGCTCAATAAGGCCGCCTTGTGCTCCCATGAGTGGCATAACATTATAGAGTTTTGACTCCCATGCAGCAAAGGCTTTTTTATGACTGTCACGGGCATAGGCATCTTGATCATTCCGGGAGATTTGAAAAAGTCGGGCCATAAGATCTGCACTTTGACCCATAGTAAGTCCGGTCGTGGGTTCTTTAATGCCTGGCGCTTCTGGTATAAAATGGCTCGATTTGAGGTGTTTGAATGCATTTAGTCGTGTTTTGAATGTTTTTGCAGACTGCATGCTTTGGAAGAAATCTGTTGCTTCGTGGCTGAAGAGGGCTCGGACAGAGCTAAGAGATTCGACTCCTGCTGCAAGTCCAGTATCAATAGCTCCAGAAAGGATTTTAGCTGTCACGCATGCAATAGCTTCACTGGAAGAGGCGCAGTAGCGATTTACTGTTGTGCAGGGTATGGAGCGAGGGAGGACGCTATCAAAGAGCGCTTCACGTGCTACATGAGTGCCTTCAGCCGGCGCACAGACGATTCCAAGCGTAATGTCTTCAATGAGGGAGGGGTCAATGCCTGAGCGCGTAACTGTTTCTTGCAGGACTGCTCCGCCAAGAGTTGATGCTGGTAGATGCCTGAAAACGCCTCGAGCACGGACAAAGGGAGTTCGTACACCTGCAACAATAGCAACGCGATCTTTTCTCATCCTGTTCACTTTCCTCTTAGCTGCAAGAACTTGCAATAGCTTTTCTTAGCGACTCATCAGGACGCGATCTATTTCAGAGACGAGGGCTTCGACTGCTTCTTTTGCATGTATTGGCGTTGTTGCGCGGAGGATGCGACCTTCAGGTATTGTCGTTTTTGCTGCCTGCGCAAGCAAGGTAATGGAATTGAATCCAAAGGTATCACCGCTGGTTGCAAGTTGATTGCATTCGTTGCGTAGATCTTCCCAGCTTCGTTCAATGATAAGACGTCGAAGTTTTTTGACGCGGCATACAAGCCTGTCAATGTAGCGACGCCGTAAACGTGCATTAATCTCCTCTGGGCTGTCTGATAACAAATCGCTCATGTGATACATGACTCGGGATGGTACCATGAGGTGTAGTGCTAGTGCAACGGTGGGGACCACTTTGGTGTTGTGCATCCCTCAAATCCGTACGTCAAGCGTTTGGTAAATGTGCCATTCGTAATATAAATATTTTTCTTGCCTGTACGGTTGGAGCTCAGGGCAATAAATCGCCCATCTGGGCTCATAGAAGGATCCTCATTATTTCCCTGATTCTTGGTGATCCGCTCAATACTTGAGCCGTCTGGGTTCATGAGGAAGATGTCGAACCCTTTTTCGAGCCAGCCTGCAAATGCAATTTTGTCTCCTGTTGGTGACCAGCTCGGGGATGCGTTGTATTTACCAGCAAAGGTAAGGCGAGCAAGCTCTGAACCATCTAGTTTGGTGGTAAAGATCATGGGTGCTCCGCTGCGTGATGAGACAAAGGCAAGTGTGGAGCCGTCAGGTGAGAAGTTTGGGTCCACATCAAAGCCAGGTGTACGGGTAATTTTACGTGATTGTTTCGTTTCTGGGTTCAGTTCATAGAGTTCCGGGTTACCAGAGAGGCTCATTGTGAGGACGATGGTCTTACCGTTGGGAGCATAGACTGCGCCGCTATTGATGCCTGGTTTGCTAGATAAAAGTCGTACGCTGCTTTTCTGAAAATCAAATTCGTAAAGGTCAATAGTATGGGTATGGTCTTTGTGGCGTGTAAAAAGCGAATAGGCAAGCTTTTGGCCATCGGGGCTCCAAGCAGGAGCAAAGGCGATGCCATGGTGATGGGTGACCTGCTCTATGTGAGATCCATCAATATCCATCATATAAATTTCTTTGACGCCACGTTTCTCGCAGGTCATGGCGATCTTGCAGCTCACAATGCCCTTTTTACCTGTGATTTTTTGGATAATCATATCAGCCATCTGATGCGAGACGCGGACTAAAGTATCAGGATGTTCATCATAGGCAGCGTCCATAGAAAAAATTGGTTTCAGCTGTGAGAGTAGCTCGACATGCCAGAGGTGATTGGTCATGGTTTCTTTGAGTTTTAGTTCACCATCCTGCTTGATGCTGAAAAAATCAAGTATTTCGAGATCATGCTTAAGCAAAATACCAAGCTTTGTCAGCTCTCCTGCGCCGATCGTTGCTCGTTTCATATGTGCCTGTCCAATAGCAATGCTTGGAGAATCCGCATAGACAAAAAGACATAGCAAAATCGCAAACACCTCTTCTTTATAGCGGAAATTTAATGACAATACCACTTAAGGTTTGCGTAAAGGTAGGTGGTGGGATGGGGAGAGTTGCTGAATGCAGTGCGTCTATAACATCTTGGACAGATGAGTCAAATTGCTCGTTCCTTGAATACTGGATGATAGTGGCGCTCAGAAAGGATCCGTCGTGGCGAAGTTTGAGTCGTACCTGGGCTTTGAGTGACTCGTCGTGAAGGAGCCATGCTGGCAGTGCCCAAAATCCTTGAAGGACGCTTTGGAGCTCTGAGAGATACGTGGCTTCAGCGGAATCGCTGCTTTTTGTGCCTGAGGTGCTCCCTCCCTTTTGAATGCGATTGCCCTTCATTCGTACGAGTGCGCGTGTGCGGGCTAAAGCATCTGATTGCGGAGTGTGAAAAGTGCCGGCGCTTGGCATATGAGCATGTTGTGGCGGAGTAGGCGCAAGCTGTGGAGTAGTTGCAAGTGGAGTACTTGCATGCTGTGGAGTAGTTGCATGCTGTGGAGTAGTTGCATGCTGTGAGCTAGGACTATGAGCTTCTGTGGGAAGAGCTACAATATCAACACGGAGGGAGGATGGAGAGGGGGGCATTTCATGGTGGAATGTTACAAGAAAAGCGGCATGGAGGAGGCATGAGAGGACAAGCAGTCTAATGTCCATGGATCGTAACAAGTCCTAGGGAGCTGATACCAGCACGGTGCGCAGTTGCCAAAATATCGGCAATCGTGCCGTAACTAATGGATCGATCCGCTTCAATGAGGATCTCTTTGGATGTGAGTGTTTTTAGGGTCTGCTCGAGCTTTTGTTGAGACACCGCTTTGCCGTTGAGCTGCAGTGTCCGGTTTTTATTGATGACGAGTGTAGCTTTTGTTTGATGAAAGGCGCCTGCTTTTGCTCGGGGTAGGTTGACCGTAATAGTATTTTTGATAGTAGGTGCTGCAATCAATGTGACAGCAAGCAAGACGAGCATGACGTCGACAAAGGGTGTGATATTAATCTCGGGAGATACACTTGGGGTACGGTTAGGTGTATACATGTGGCGCTCTATTGATAAAATCAAGCGCAAAGCAATCCATGTCGCTTGTGAGCGCTTTAATCCTATGAGTCAGAAGGATGTGGCTGATAGAGGCAGGTATGGCAACGCCTATACCGATTGCAGTTGTCAGTAGGGCTTCGGCAATACCTGGAGCAATAGTTTGAATATTCTCCAAACCTTCAAATGCATGCATGATCCCAAAGATAGTGCCAAAAAGACCCACAAAGGGTGCGGTGGCTGTAATGCACGCGAGCACTCCCATCGAGCTTTCTAATTGTCTGAGCTCTTGGGCTGTGGCCCTTTGTAGTGCACGACTCATGCAGTCAAGAGATGTGAAAGATTTCATGCCGTCAATAAAGAGTCGTTGAAGGGGGCATTGACCTGTAGGTCTGAGAAGGAGCTCCTCGAAACTTGAGCGTTCAAAAAGGGTGAGCATAGCTTTATGGCGTTTTGAGTATGTCCAGAATTGGAGCATTTTTGTACCAAACACAGCCCATGAAATAATCGAGCCTGATATGAGAAGGAGGTAGACGATAAAAGTAACAAGACTTATCTCATGATTTTCCATACAAACCTTTCAGGAGAGCGCTTCCACTCCAGAGAATGAGGATCCATTGCAGCAGTGGGCTTGCGCAGGGCCCCTCGGAGCCACCCGTTATAAAGTAGCGAGATTCTTGAAATTTTAAAAGTAATATACCAGAAAAATCTGTTCCAAAAAGAGGTAGAGAACACAGGACTTCATAGAAAAGCGCAAAGGCTGTACAAAATCCGACACCAAAAAGAGCAGGTTTGATCGCTTTGTGGAATGTTTGGCTAAGAAAAAGGGCAAGTGTCAGTAAAAAAATACCTAGCGCTTGGCTCAGGCTGATAGGGAACTGAAGTATCTTGATGCCGGTAAAAGCAAGAGCATAGATCCATGCATCATTCGGTTTTGTTGGAACAAAAAGAGGTATTTCGCACAGCATGATGCTTGTAATCAGCATGCACCGCCAGAGCAGCGAGAGACTGTGGAGCGGCGCTTCAAAAAAAGGTAAAAATGTGCCGAGGGCATGAAAATCACTCAGAACTGAGAGCAGGATGATCGAAAAAGCACATATTGTGCCGCGTAAAAAGCCAGGGAAGAAAGAGCTCTCAATTGCGACACGCTCGATGGGGTAAAAAGGGGTTTGTCGCCGGTAGAGAAAGGCGCTGAGCGTTGCAATAGGGAGGGCGTAGGTGCGCATGAGTTCATCTAGTGCACTGAGAGGAATTGATGTTTGGAGTCTTGTCGTAATAGCTGTCACAAGCGTAAGCACTAAGAGTCGTATGAGCATGAAGAAAGCTGCATAGCGACATGCTTTAAGAATGAAAGGGAGATGTCTCATTTTTCTGAAAGGGAAAAAAATATCCATCACAGGTTTTTATATACTACACTTATAGGAGAGGGCAAACATATGGTTATAGTTGCATTGACGCATGTCGCCAAGACATATCAAAATGGCAAGGTGCGTGTGCTCGAAGACGTGCAGCTGGAGCTTCAGAAGGGGGATTTCCTCTATGTCGTGGGTGGAAGTGGTGCTGGGAAATCGACCCTTTTGAGGCTTTTATCAACGGAAGAAACGCCGACAGAGGGGGAAATCTCTCTTTTTGGCTATGCCATGCAGAGAGTGCAGCCATCTACCTTGCGGGCTATCCGCCAGTGTATTGGTTATGTTCCTCAGAATATTCGTCTTGTCCCTGATATTTCTGTTTTAGATAATATTGCACTCTCTGTTTCGCTTGCAGGTCGTCGTATGTTGTCGGCAAGTATACGAACAAAAATTGCTGAAGTGCTGCATCGTCTCGGGCTTACTGAGAAAAAAGACATTCAGGCAAGGTTTTTATCAGGAGGAGAGGCTCAGCGCGTAGCTGTTGCACGCGCTCTTGTGAGATCGCCTGAGCTGATTGTTGCCGATGAGCCGACGGGTGCGCAGGATAGGGATTATACATGGACACTGATGGATTTATTGCTGCGTGCTAATGCTGGTGGGGGCGCAACTATTGTTGTTGCAACGCATGATCGGGAGATTGTACGCCGGGTCCGTAAAAGGTGCGCGGTTTTACGTAACGGCACACTTACCTTGGAGGAGTCAGTATGTATGTATTAAAGCTCAGTATGCGTCCATGGAGGTATGCACCTATTGGTCATATTGGCGCCATTGTTGGATTGGCTTTTTTGATCTTCTGCGTTGCGCTTGCAGGAACGCTTGACCGAGGTCTCAGGCCGCTGATTCGACATATTGCTCATGAACAGACATTTGTCGCTATGCTCTCACATAGTGAAGGAGGAGAAAAAGAGGTGGAGCGTGTTGCTAAGCCTCTTGGTGCATCCACATTCGAAACCATGAAGGCAAAGGAGTTCACAACACTTTTTGAGCGTCAGATGCCTGATCTCGTGCATGAGATGCAAGATCTTGGTGAGGATCTGGAAAAAGTACTGCCCCGTATGGTTCTTATCCATGGGTCCTTTGAGCATACTGACGCTCTTGTACGAGCCCTGACAGCTCTTCCTGGTATTGAAAGTGTTGAGAGTTTAGATATTGAATCCCAGTCAAGGACGCAGGGCTTAGAGGCACTAGCAATTATGGTGCGTTTTTTGGGCATCGGGCTTGCTCTTTTGTCTCTTATTATTTTGATTCATTGCGCACGTATTCATGCATTCTTCTTTGCCGATACGCAGATGCTAGCTGAATTGTCTGGTGCCTCACTGTTTGCGCGTAGTTATCCATCGCTTCTTTCGAGCCTTGTGCTTGGGGGGGCGGCTGGCCTTTTAGCGGCTGGTGCATGGAGTCTTGTTGGCGCTATGCTTTTACAGGCGCTTCATTTGATCTGGGCTGATCTTGCCGGATTGACGCCCAATGTGCCATATTTGGCAGGTGCACTTGCAGGCATAGGTATGCTGCTTGGTGTTTTGAGTGGCTTCTTTGGGAGTCTTTTCCCTTATGGAGAGCGTGCGTGCTAGGCCTTTTTATTGGTATAATCGCCTGGGCAACGCCTCAGATTGATGACATGCGCCGAGATATTTTGCAGTATGAAGAAAAATTGCTGCAGGTCTCATCAAAAAAAGAACGCGCACAGATCATTCAGGTCATGCTTGGTCTTAGTAAGCGGCAGAGGTATGTGAGTGAAGAGCGGCTCCGTCTGCTTGATAGTGAGATGCAGAGCGCTGAGAATAAGCAGCTTGCTATTGAAAGAAAACAATTGGCACTTTTGCGGGCGCTCAAAGCGTCTTTTGCGGGTCTTGCGCAAAATCATGGTGTGAAGCGTTTTGCCTTGAGACGAGTCATTCAGCATCTTTTCCATATAAGGGAGATGTTGCGGACAGATTCGCTCGATATCCAGCAAATCGTTGCTCAAGTGCATGAAGAAAAGGAGATGCTCCATAGTATACTGCATAATTTGGGTGATGTGCATGCTCTCTGTGCATCAATGCGGGGCCCAGGCTTTGAGAGGTACCGTGCACTTCGGCGTTCTCAGTACACGCTTGAAAAAATGCTTGCCGAATTTCATGCGCACACCGGAGAAGCTCAGGTTTCAATCGCCTACCTCAAGGGTAAGTTGCCTCTCCCGTTAGCAGGAAAGATTACTGCAAAATTTGGCTCTATGCGTCATGATGCTGGCATAACGTATTTTAGAAAAGGGATTGATATTGTGCCATATAGCACACGTGATGTCAGGTCGATTGCTGATGGATCAGTTGCTTATAGTGGGCAGTTGCCGTACTATGGGCAGGTAGTCATCATCGATCATGGAGATAGGCTTTATTCATTGACTGCGCATCTTGTGACGTCTCATAAGATTCACCGGCATCAAAAAGTGCGAGCAGGAGATCTTTTAGGTCTTTTAGAGCAGTCTCAGCCTCTTTACTTTGAGTTGCGCTCAAAAAACATACCTATTGACCCACTTATCTGGCTTGCAGGCTAGATCTCAGGCGAAGACAGTGCTATTTTGAACGAGGGTTTTTCTTTCTGAAAGTAGGTTTTTTCTATGAAGGTCGGATTTTTTAGACGTTTGAGTGCTCTCCTTGGTGTTGGGCTTGTTTGCCGTGTGGGTTTTCTTGTGGGGCAAACGCTCACGATCCAGTTTCTTGGGGATGGCCTGCTTGCACATGCTGAGTCTCCAACCAAAGATCAGGCAGCCGAACGGTTTGATGATCTTGAGCGATTCAATAGCGTGCTCAAGTTTATTGAACAGTATTATGTTGATAAAATTGAGCACAAAAAACTTATTGAAGGTGCCATCAAGGGTATGCTTGAGACGCTTGATCCGCACTCCAACTTCTTGTCGGCTGAAGTGTATAAGGATATGCAGATTGATACTTCAGGCAAGTTTGGGGGCCTTGGTATTGAAATTGGTATGAAGGATAACATTTTAACAATCCTGGCACCTATTGAAGATACGCCTGCCTGGAAGGCAGGACTCAAACCAAATGATCGTATTGTCAAAATTAATCGGGAAAGCACGAAGGGTATGACTCTTGTCGAGACAGTCTCCAAGATGCGAGGGAAGCCAAAAACACCTGTGACACTCTCCATTTACCGTGAAGGATTAGAAAAAATTAAGGATGTGACTATCACGCGTGACGTTATTAAAATTCAAGCTGTTAAAACTGAAATGCTTGATGCTGAGTATGGTTATGTGCGGCTCACAACGTTTAATGAAAATGCTGCAGCAGATGTAAAAAGAGCCATCGATGAAATGAAGAAAAAAGGCAAATTGAGTGGACTTGTTTTTGACATGCGGATGAACCCAGGTGGGTTACTTGATCAAGCAGTGGAAGTGACCTCACTTTTTGTCAATGAAGGTGTTGTTGTCTCGACTATTGGTCGTACGAAGGATCAAAAAGAAGTGAAGAATGTACATAAAGGGAAAGCGTTCCTTGATCTCCCTATGATTGTGTTAGTTAATTCATCGTCAGCCTCAGCAGCTGAAATTGTAGCAGGGGCGCTCCAGGATCATCACCGCGCTATCATTATGGGACAACCAACCTTTGGCAAAGGGTCTGTTCAGACTGTTATTCCACTTCCTCCTGATCAGGGTCTGAAACTCACGATAGCTAGGTATTTTACGCCAAGCGGCAAAAGTATTCAAGAAACTGGTGTCAAACCCGATATCCTGCTGGATGAGTATGATCCAAAACTTCTTGCGCAAGCAAAGCTTAAGGGTGAGCCTTTCCGTGAGCGTGATTTGAAGGGGCATATGGTTAACCCTGAGGAAGAAGAGAAAAAGCCTGACTTTAAGCAAGAAGAGCTTGAGGTCGATAAGAAGAAAAAGGATTCAAAAGAAGATGATGAATTTGTCCCAATTCGGATGAATCCTAAAGAAGACTATCAGGTGCGACAGGCCTTAGGGCTTTTGAAATCGCACGAGACCTTCAAACAGGTTTTGAGTGCAGAATCAAAAACCAAGTGATGAAAAGCCATGCTCTGTTACTGAGCTAACAGAACGTGTTAAGGGTCAGTTGGAGCCTGCCTTTGCGCGTGTTTTGGTACAAGGTGAGCTTGTTGGGTCAAAAAAAGCGACCTCCGGTCACCTGTACTTCACGCTTAAAGATGAAGGTGCGACGCTTGCCTGCGCGGCTTTTCGTTTCAAATCGAGTTTTCAGATCAAAGATGGACTTTCGGTCATATGTCGAGGCCGTCTGGCTGTCTATGCGCCACGGGGTAGCTATCAATTGCTTGTTGAGCATATTGAACCTCTTGGTGTAGGTGCCCTTGCCTTAGCTTTTGAGCAGTTACGGGAAAAGTTGCGCGGTGAAGGGCTTTTTGATGATGCGCGTAAAAGGCCATTGCCACGATTCCCTCGTCATATAGCAGTTATCACATCGCCTGAAGGGGCTGTTATTCGTGATATTCTGACTATTTTAGAGCGTAGAGTGCCATCTCTTCATATTACTGTAGTGCCAACACTTGTTCAGGGTGAAGGGGCTCCACAGAGCATTGTGCGTGCGCTTGCATTGGCCAGTAGGATGCAAATTGGGGACTTGATTATCTTGGCGCGTGGCGGCGGCAGTTTTGAGGATATGCAGGCTTTTAACAGCGAAGCTGTGGCGCGTGCCCTACTCAAAGTGCGTGTACCAGTTATCTCTGCCGTTGGGCATGAGACAGATTTTAGTATTGCGGATTTTGTGGCAGATCTTCGTGCGCCAACGCCATCAGCTGCAGCTGAGATCCTCAGTCAGTATTATGTGCAAGAAAAATCTCGTATTCCGGACCAGCTAAAAAGAATGGAGCGTGCTGTTTCTAGGAATCTTGAGCAACGCTTAGCGCTTGTTCGAGATCTTTCTCGCAGGCTCGTTCATCCTCGGGATAGGTTGCGCTTACGCGCCCAAAGACTTGATGAGCTGTCGATGCGACTTGAGTCGGTCTTTCGTCATCTTCTACAGCAAAAAAGGTCGAAGCTTGATAGGCTTCAACTTGGGTTGGATGCACTCTCCCCGTTGCGTGTTTTAGAGCGTGGGTATACGATTATTCGGGATGAGCTGGGTATGGTTCGTAAAAGTGTAAACATCCCGGGGGGTACGGTCCTTGAGATTACTTTTGCTGATGGTATTTTGCCTGTGCGCGTGTGCGAGCACGCCACCACCTAAAACGATGCAGCCTTGTGAGGTTGAGCTTTTCCCTGGCACAACGATTCAGCCTGGGACGCTTCTTTATGTACGTGTGCATGGAAAAGCAGAAAAAATAACGCTCCTAGGCCACACTCTAACGCCTCAGATCACAGGTGCTTCTAGTGATGCACTTTTTGGCGTACCATATGAGGCTCCAGTTGGACAAACGCTTCTATCGGTTGCATGCCACAATGAGGTGAAAGTACTTTTAACCGTTGAGCCAGGTTTATATACGAGCGAAGTGTTGCATGTCGACGGTAGGCGTGTACATCCTCAGAAAAAAGAAGATCTTGACCGCATACGCCAGGAGCAAAAAGCAATCAGTGCTCTTTATTCGCATATAGATACTGAAAGACAATTCCAAAGTCCATTCCTCTGGCCTATAGCGAGTCTTATTACAAGTTCTTTCGGAACGAAAAGACTGTATAACGGATCACTTAGAAATTACCATACAGGATGTGACCTCCGTGCACCTGAGGGCACGAGTATTCATGCGCCGGCAAAAGGCCGCGTTCGCATGGCTCAGAATCTTTTTTTTACTGGTAATACTGTTTTTCTTGATCACGGGCTTGGGCTTATTACACTCTATGCACATATGAGTCGTATCGATGTCCGGGTAGATCAGGTTGTTGAAAAGGGAGCTCAGCTTGGGTTATCGGGTAAAACTGGTAGAGTCAGTGGTCCTCATCTCCATTGGCAGGCAGTTATTCATGGCGTCAAAGTGAATCCTGTTGATCTGGTGCGGCTGACATTATGATCTGGCTTCTCTTTTTGTCGATCAGCTTTGCGTCTCAGCTCGGTATCGTTGAAAAAGAAATTCAGCTGTATGCTGAGCCAACAGAGGTATCGCCCCGTGTAGGCGCTGTGCATGCAAAAGAAATTGTAGCTGCGAGCAGTCATTCTCAAGAAGGTTTTTATAAAGTACGGACGCAAGCAGGCCTCATTGGGTATATTGGCAAAGAAGACATTACTCTCATTGTCCATAAAGGAGAGTCCCTTAGGGATGTGCCAAAAGTAGCAGAAATGCCAGAGGGGGCAGCGGACTCAGTGCTTGTGCAAGTTGCAAAATCTGAAGATGTGGCAGAGCCCGTAAAGCTCGTACCTCAGACGGAGCCTCGGTTTCTTTTTGTAGGTGGTGCAACATTTTCATATCTCCTTGCATCTGAAGGTCAGCCTATTACAGGAACGCGGATCAACTATGCAACTTCTTATATGGGTACTTTAGGTGTGCGCATCGGGTCTGGGTTTGAGCTCTTGGCACGTGGTGAAACGCACGGCGTCGTTGTGCCTGTTAGTAGCAATAGTGTGAGTATTCTTAGTACGCCCCTCCTGATCGGTGCGGGTCTTGAGCTGGGCCGTACATCTGTATTTCGTTTGACACTTATGGGTATGGGAGGGTTCACTGTTCCAACGGTAGTTCAGGTCACAGGGAGTGTGATAGCAGGTGTCACAGCCTATCTGCCAACGGGTTATGGAGCTTTAGTGTTTGAGCTTGTGCCTTTCGCACCCTTAGTTCTTCAACTTGAACTTGGCTATAGGTTTTTATCAGCGACAGGTCTGCCGACACCTCTTGGTGTTACCATTTTTTCGACACCTGTTCAGGTGAATCTTTCAGGCATAACAGCAGGATTGAACTTAGGTCTTCGACTTTAGATAAAGCGCCAGTGCATCAGTGATAACGGCCTGGGCCTCTGCAGTATCAAGGATGCCATTAATAACGACAGCTTTTTTCTCAAGTTTCTTATAATCGGCAAAAAAGGTCTCAATTTCATGGAGGATCTGCGGAACAATCTCTTTGAGTGATGTAATATGCTTCCATTGTGGGTCGTCACAGTGTATGGCAATGATTTTATCGTCCATTTCACCTTGATCGATCATCTTGAGAACACCGACAGGACGTGCATCCATCAAAGACAGAGGGATAGCTTCGGCCTGGCCAAGTACCAGAATATCAAGTGGGTCGCCATCATCGCAGAGTGTCTGTGGGATGAAGCCATAGTTGGCTGGGTAATGCATGGGGCTTGAAAGCACCCGGTCAATACGGATGAGTCCGTGGACCTTATCGATCTCGTACTTGATCCGAGACCCTTTTGGGATTTCAATAACTGCAGTTATTTTTTCAAGAGTGCCTGGGTGGATACTGTCAATAAGAGTCATAGCGTATTTTTCTAGCAAAACATTTTCCTCTATGCAAGGATCCTGTAGGTGGTGGTAGTCTTGCTCTTTTTATCAGCATGTGTTCGTCCCTTGCCATGCACTCATTCGGGTCAAGTCCCCAGTGACGTCCCTCGTGATGGGATTGTCAAAAAACGTTGCCGTCAGCTAAAAAAAGGTGATGCGTATTTCAACGATGGTCCCTACTACGAATGGTATGATAATGACCAGCTTGCGACCCAGGGTGAGTATACTCAAGGAGTCAAAACAGGCCGTTGGATTGAATATGACCGCAATGGTGTCAAGCTCAACGATAGGTATCTTAAGGGTAAAGAAGCTGCACAAGAATGATGCTTTTTTTTATCTCTCTCTCAGCTTTTGCAATACGGTTTCAGCCTTACTCCTTCTATCCCATCCAGTTTGATGCCATAGTGACGTCTGAAGATTTTCGTGATGCATCTGCTTTGCAGTGCTTTGTCGATAGTGTGCCTTCAGGCAGTGTGATTGGTTTTCGTGGTGGTGTCTATACTGGAGAGAGTCTTGTGCTTCGGCAGCCCATAACGTTGGCTGCGATCAAAGGTGATAGCCCCGTCGTCTTCGTTCACAATGCAGCGTTTGGTCATCAAACTGCCTGTCTCATTGTTAGTGCAGATGACGAGGCATATAGTACGTCTCTTTGGGGTATTCATTTCTCTTCGCGGATTGACGGAGATGCTTATGGCATGGAGTTAGGGCATGCACTCAGCCTTGTGCGAGGGGCGTGTTTGGCTGTTGATTGTTCCTTTCGTTCTTATGCTGGTAGTTCTATCCGTATCCACAAGGTGGACGATCCAGCGTTCTTGCACATGAAATACTGTGATATTAGTTCGGGCTATCGAAATGGCATTATGGTTGAAGGTGGTCAGGGACTGTATCTAGATGGCTGTTTTATCGCGTGTAATCAGGGGCACGGTGTTTTTCTTGAATCCGGTGCCGCCATATCGGCTGCTCGATCGACCATTTCGCATAATGGAGGCATGGGTATTGCGGGCGTAGTCCAGGATATATGTATTGTGCAGTCCTTTGTTGAGCACAATGAGAGGGCATGTCCTCTTGAGAGTGGTTGGCCAGAATTGCCAGAGCAGGCTCAGGAGAGTGTTGACTGAACGTTATGTCTGGTGCCATAGTGCGAGCGGGAGAGTTTATGAAGAATATTTCAAACAAAGTAGACTGTGCCAATGCACCGATAGTACGTAGCATAGTATTGCTGCACTCTTTTTTTTTGTTCTCAGCACATGCGACCTCAGTGACGTTGCCGTATAGCTTTACAGCCGGGAGCCCAATATCGGCAAGCCAGATGATGGGGAACTTTGTGTGCCGTAGTCTCACATAAGAAGGAGCTAGAAATGAGCAACTAACGATGTGGACAAGCTATGGGAAAGATGAGGGTGGGCCCCTCGGACTCGGCGTACAGGCGCAGGGTTCAAACCAC
>CAIUGE010000098.1 GCA_903898645.1 Oligoflexia bacterium
GTGGTTTGAACCCTGCGCCTGTACGCCGAGTCCGAGGGGCCCACCCTCATCTTTCCCATAGCTTGTCCACATCGTTAGTTGCTCATTTCTAGCTCCTTCTTATGTGAGACTACGGCACACAAAATTGCCCATCATCTGGCTAGCAGATATCGGGCTCCCTGCTGTAAAAGTAAATGGCAAAGTGATTGAGGTCGCATATGCTGAAAACACAAAAAAGAAGCAGAACGATATTATACTGCGCGTTATCGCTGTTTGCGTGTCTGCGTTATTGAGAATATTTATCATTTATTACCGCCCCTGGCTAGCAGCTATAACACCCAACCCCTCTCACATCAAGTCATTAGCGACTTCCATGAAAACTCAATTCCCCCTACTCAACCACTCAAGAATACGACAATCAAACCAGAGATGCCTGAAACCTCACGCATGAAACCAGGTGATCGTTCACCATGCCAACGGCCTGCATATAGGCGTACATAATGGTTGGACCCACGAAACGGAAGCCTCGTTGCTTGAGATCTTTACTGAAAGCTTCAGATTCCTTACTCATGCTGGGCATATCTTCAAGTCTTCGCAAGGCATGAACAATCGGTTGGCCGCCAACAAAACTCCAGCCATAGGCATCAAAGGACCCATACTCTGCTTGCACTTGGATGAAAGCCTGAGCATTGGTTATCACAGACCTAATCTTGCCTTGGTGACGAATAATGTCTGCATTCAGAAGCAGTTTCTGGACATCTTTTTCACCAAGCTTCGCAAGAGTGTGCACATTGAAATCTCGGAAGGCCTTTTGGTAGCCTTGACGTTTTTTTAAAACAGTGAGCCAACTCAGTCCAGCCTGCGCTCCTTCTAAGACGAGAAATTCAAAGAGCTTTCTGTCTTCATGGACCGGAACACCCCACTGCTCATCATGGTACTGAATATACAGAGGATCGGAGAGACACCAAGCGCATCGAATGGGTTCAGTCATAAAAAGCCTTCCTGATCACGTACCATCATCACACTGAGGCCGGCAACGCAAACATGGCTCATCGCGATGAAGCACAGTCAAAGAACCACAAGAGTATTCTTTTTTGTACCCTGGGAATTGCAATTTCTTCGCATTTTCAATGCCGATCGGCCAGTTAGCAAATGCGGTATCAACGATAACACATGCCACACGTGATTCCGGAGTCTCAAGATGTGGCAAGACCCTTATCCAAGACCGAGTCGCAAGATGCGGCACTAAAGCATCGCTTGCAACAATTGAAATTTGTGGATCAACACACGGAAGAAACGTTTTAGCCTCTTGGACCGCCGCTAACAGAATGCAGAGAGCTTAGTGTTCAAGGGCAAGAGCAAGTCAGCGTAGAAAAATATTGACGATGCAGTGCCAAAGTATTAAACCTAGCCTCAAAAAGGGGCGCTCATTTATGTGAGACTTGACAGGTAGGCTATTATAGAGGGAGTAGGTGATGGCACTTATCATGATGTGGACTCTGGCATTTGCAGGTCCTGGCGAGATACTTGAAGGGATGCTTTTTGCAATTGCGGAGCCTGAGCGGCATGAGCTGAGGGAAGAGTTAGTGGAGTTGATGCAAAGTAATCCACCAGGACTTAGTGCGTACCTTCAGGGTTGCTCTGTGATGCATTCTTCAGATGTTATCGAATGTTTGCAGTTTTCTTTTTTTATTTAGTTTAGAAAAAATGAAATTGTATCTAACGTCACATATGATTATCGAACGAAAGATTCATTTGGAGTATATGATGGTTTTTTGAATAAAAAAACAATTGAAGATCTTATTGTTTTTATGAAGAAATCAATTAATTCTGATATCTCCAGAAAAGATGACCCATGTATGGTGCATTTGATTCATTTCTTTAAAGAAAATGTTGTTTCAAAAGGATTACTGTACGAATAAAAAAATCATTTAATTAATGAATTTAGTGTGTTTCTTAAAAAAGAAGCACATAAAATAGTTAATTATTTCTCTCCGTCTTCAAAACAAGAATGGCTAGATGTGATACATAGGGACGGTGTTCATATTAGGAGTTTCGTGATTTTTCTTCAAAATTGCGCTAAGGAGATTTTTCCTAAAAAATGTATGGAAGATAACGAAATATTGCTCAAATTAGTAAAAAATAAAATTTTTAACGATTTTAGCGTCAGTTTCATGTCTGCCGAACTCAAAAAGAAGTATTCTCATGAGGAAGATTTAAATAAATCAATTAAATCTCCTAGAGTACATGGAGAGCTGTGGTCTTTATAAGAGAGGGTCTACGCACACTGGAATATTGATTGATTTTTTTATCATTTGCATGAATCAGACTACGAAAACATGGAAATTAATAATTTATTTAGACTATTTATTTTGTACCTTAAAGCAAAAAAGGGCCATTTTGGAAGGCTGTCGTTAGATTTATTAGATAAATTATCTGATGATGATCTGCGTGTTTTTGAGGAAAATGGATGTAATATATTCGAAAGGTATGAGCGTTGGCTGAGAGATCCGCACCTTATTCAGGATGATCTTACGGAATATAAACGTCGTGGTTTTTTGAAAAAATTAGGAATCAATAATCATTGAATACAAAGATACAAGTAAGCTTGTGGATTTTTTTTCATACTTTAAATCAAGTGAAGAAAGTGTTCAGAATAAATTAAGTAACTGGTCAGCCTAAAAAAATTTAATTTTTTTTGACACACGCATTTGTGGTATTTTTTGCATGAACTGTACACCGCAAGACTCAGTATTTTTACGGTCTCCGCAGGGTGCCCATCAGCAAGTCACTGATCGACATATGGACCTCATGGAGATGAGCACTCGCTTCGCTCGCTATGAGGCCGCTGTGCAAGCAAAAAAGAACTTTCAAAACAAGGGATATGACTTTCTTGTGAAAGCAGAAAGAGACGATAAATAAAAAAATGTGTAAAAGGTCATCGATAAGGTAACTCCTTAATCAAAGAAAATCGACCCATTCCCGCATCGTCATGGCGCTTGTCAATCGGGTGGGCTTAAATAGTGGCAACAGAAGTATTCCGCCCTCTCAAGACCCAAGTCGACCCAAGCTTAAAGCTAAAGGCGGGGGTAGGAGGGATATAAAGGATTCCTGGTTAGAGAAAGGAAAACATCCCAATGTGATCGAGAAACTTTTGATTGATCGCACGAAATTACCTAAGGAAAAATATGAGTGCATTGGTTTTGTGTCGCGCCAGGTTTTTGATGTTGAATTTTGTGTGCCGTAGTCTCACATAAGAAGGAGCTAGAAATGAGCAACTAACGATGTGGACAAGCTATGGGAAAGATGAGGGTGGGCCCCTCGGACTCGGCGTACAGGCGCAGGGTTCAAACCACTTCAAGGTGCAGCA
>CAIUGE010000099.1 GCA_903898645.1 Oligoflexia bacterium
GTCCATAATCTCCAATCTATCAAAGAAAAAGACGGGAAGAGAAAAATTTCTCTTCCTTGGGGTCGGGATCTGTGTTCTATAGCCATTAAATATGGTAGTGGCGCACTATTAGGTTGATGCCAGGGTCCATGCTATGTGGATGCTTGAGTTTTTCCGCCAGAACCATAGAAAGACCTTCTCCATGCAGTTCGCGAACATGTTCGCCTCCTGCCATCACCTCAGATGCCGCTACCCAAGCCAGCACTGTACACACAGTTATTAATTTTAGCATGTCTCACAGCCTGAACAGGCCCCCCTTTCAGCACATCCACAAAAAATGGAATCACCCATAAGTATAGCTTGCAATTTTATGAAAACAAATGTGTCGAAAGATACACACGTGCACCTATGTGTAATAAACACAGTGCAATGCATACCAAAAATATGTGTCTCGATAAAACTTGCGATGCGGCGAAAAGCAGCACAAATGAGCATGGGGCTCATAAACATAGCTAGAGCCTGATGCGCCAACACTTTCAAAAAAGCAGGCACCCTAATAAAAAAAATGCCATAGCATTATGCTATGGCATTTAAAAACTCACTTTGTAGCCATCTAAGATGTATTCAACTAAGTGTGCGTAAGAAGCTCTAAAGCTGCCTTCACAAAACGTCTCTTAGACGTACTTGATGCAGACTGGTACTTTTGAATTACTTCTTGCAATTGATCATCCCTTGCAGCAAGTGCAATGGTTGATGCCGCACCATGCAGATTTTTCAAGACTGCCGGCTTCACCATACGCTTACCCTTGAGTCCAGAGCTTGCACTGACAAAACTCCTAAAATCTGAACGAATCGCAAGATTTGCAACCTGCACCTCATCAAGCGATAATTTCAAAAACTCAGCTACATGCTGCGCCTTATCCCATGGCAATGGTGCACGCCCATGCTCTATATTTGAGATAAATTGCACCGAACATCCACAAGCCGCTGCAACATCACTCAGACCAAGCCCTTGATCAAGCCTTGCCTTACGAATAAGATCCCCAAGAGGACCAAATGAGCGACTGTCTTGTGAACGTCCCTTAGGCCTACCGCGCTTCGTATCCATCTTCATTCTCCCCTAACTCGAACCTGACTTATTACTGCCCATAGGAGCAGTCCTATGGTGCGATACACGACTTTTAACCGAACGGCTTCGAAGACCTTGCTCATGATCAATCCGTGCACGCTGAAAAGTTTCCTTAACAGGTGCCGCTACTGCATCTGACGCTACAACATCCTTACGTTCACGCCGACGACTTATCTCTGGATGATCAACAAGCTCAATAATCGCCATCTCTGCGGCATCACCACGGCGTTGCTCTGCCATCTTCACAACACGCGTATAGCCACCTTGACGGACAGCATAACGATCCTTCAGTACCGTGAAAAGCTTCTTAACGACCAAATCATTTCGCGTACGATCAAAGGCAAGTCGACGAGATGCAGGCAATCCTGACTTCCCAAGTGTGATCAAACGATCAACAACCCGTCTGACTTCTTTTGCCTTCTGTACTGTTGTTACAACTTGTTCACGCTCTATGACAGCATTCGCCATATTGCGAAACATCGCTTTTCTATGCGACGTATTTCGTCCAAATTTACGTCCGTCTACACCATGATTCATTTCTTGCCTCTTTCTCTAATTCCCGTCACTTGACGAAGGATCTAGTGCATCGTCCGCTGATTCATCATCAGGTAACACTTCCGCCTTCTGATGTGTCGGTGGAACAAAACCATCTAGCTTCATCCCTAAGCTCAGGCCCATCTCAGACAGTATGTCCTTAATTTCATTGAGTGACTTGCGCCCAAAATTCTTTGTCTTGAGCATCTCAGATTCTGTTTTTTGAACAAGCTCATAGATAAGCTTGATATGAGCATTTTGAAGACAGTTGGCAGACCGAACCGATAACTCCAACTCCTCTACCGAACGGTAAAGATTGGGATTAAATTGTGAGCTACCTTCTTGGCGCGCTTCTGCAATTGGCTCTGGCTCTTCTTCGAAATTCAAGAATACTGACAATTGATCTTTCAAGATCTTCGATCCAAGCGATATTGCATCTTCCGGATCAACAGACCCATCTGTCCATACTTCAAATGTGAGCTTGTCAAAATCTGTTCTCTGCCCAACACGACTCTGCGTCACCGTATAATTAACCCGACGAATAGGTGAGAAAAAACTATCAATCGGAATCCAACCAACAGCCATCTCTTCTGTCTTATTTCCATCAGCTGGACGGTAGCCACGACCACGCGCAACACTAATCTCCGCCTTCAACTTGCCGCCCTTACCCAAGGTCGCAATCAGTTGATCTGGATTGAGTACTTCAACTTGATCTGAGACAAGAATATCACGTGCAAAAACTTCACAAGGACCCGCCTTGTCAATATACACAACGACTTCCTCGACAGCATGAAGCCTCAGTCGCACTTCCTTCAAGTTCAGGATAATTTCAGCAACATCTTCCTTCACATCAGCAATTGCTGTAAATTCATGCACAACGCCTTCAATACGCACAGCAGTTGCTGCTGCACCCTGAAGAGACGAAAGCAACACGCGGCGCAACGAATTCCCCAATGTCAGACCAAATCCACGCTCGAGCGGCTTTGCGATAAATTTCCCATACGTCTCACTCAGTGATTCCTTGTCTACATCAAGAGCTTTCGGCTTAATGAGATCACGCCAATTTTTTTCTAGCATTATTTATTTACTCCCTGGTTTTTGAACTTTCTATCCCCCTCGTTTTGAGTACGCATACTCAAACAATGCGGAGGAACAAACCGATTTTCTACTTCGAGTACAACTCAACAACTAGGCGTTCTTGCATTGGCGCTGTAATATCATCACGTGCTGGCAAATCACGAACACGGGCCTTCATCGACCCAGTATCGAGATCAATCCATTGTGGCACTTCGCGTCGCTTCACTGCTTCCAGTGCTGCACCGATGCGCACAACAGCCCGACTCTTCTGACATACTTCCAAAATATCGCCTTTTTTAACCATATACGAAGGGATGTCAACACGCTTACTATTCACCGTAAAATGACCATGACGCACTAAAATGCGCGCTTCTGTACGTGAATTCGCAAACCCTGATCGGTACGCAACATTATCCAAACGTCGCTCCAGCATCGAAAGCAAATTCGATCCCGTCACGCCCTTCATACGCTCAGCCTTGTCAAAGGTTCCACGAAACTGCGCTTCCAGAAGACCATACATACGCTTAATCTTCTGCTTTTCACGCAACTGCAAGCCATATTCAGAAAATTTAATACGCCCCTGCCCGTGCTGTCCAGGAGGATACCCACGACGATCAAAGGAACACTTGTCTGAATAACAACGATCACCCTTTAAAAATAATTTTTGATTTTCACGACGGCAAAAACGACAAACCGGTCCAGTATTTCTCGCCATGGAACTATACCCTTCTTCTCTTCGGAGGACGGCAACCGTTATGCGGAATCGGTGTTACATCCTCAATAAAATTCACCCGCAAACCAACAGACGCTAATGCACGCAGTGCTGATTCACGACCAGCACCAGGACCACTTACAAATACCTGTACCGAACGCATACCATGCTCAACGGCTTTCCTGCCTGCATCCTCAGCTGCTACCTGCGCTGCAAATGGTGTGTTCTTGCGCGATCCGCGAAAACCTTTTCCACCAGCACTCGACCAACAAAGGGCATTCCCCATAGGATCAGTGATCGTAACAATGGTGTTATTAAAAGAAGAAAGAACATAAACATTGCCTGAAGCAATGCTCTTTTTACCCTTCTTCACTTTCTTAATAGTTACTTCTGTTTTTGTTTCTTCAGCCATGTCATTCTCCTACTTCAGTGCTTTCACAGACTTCTTACCTGCAATTGCAACAGCAGGGCCCTTACGTGTACGCGCATTTGAATGCGTTCTTTGACCGTGTACTGGAAGACCCTTACGATGACGAATGCCTCGATAACAGCCCAGATCAACAAGCCTTTTAATATTCATATTCACTTCACGGCGCAGATCACCTTCCACACGATGCTCACGATCAATGATATCCCTGATACTCGAAACTTCAGATTCTGTGAGTGTATCAGTTTTTCTATGCATATCAATAGCCGCATCAGCCAGTATCTTGCGTGCGCTCGATCGACCGATCCCATAAATATACGTTAACGCTACTTCCATCCGCTTATTTCGAGGTAAATCTACCCCTGCAATACGAGCCACGCCGACTTCCTTTCTCCATCACGAGCCATTTTTAACAATTGTCTCAACCTTGACGCTGCTTGTGGCGAGGATTCGCACATATCACCCGAACGACACCCTTGCGCAAGATAACCTTACACTTATCACAAATTTTCTTCACAGACGCGCGAACTTTCATACTCCTACTCTCTTCCTTCTCTCAAAACCTTGGAGAGCGTGAGAACCTGAGGTCCACGCTCTGTAATCACTACAGTATGCTCCCAATGAGCAGCTCGTGACCCATCAATCGTCACTGCTGTCCACTCGTCCTCAAGCACACGAACTGCATAGTGACCTTTTGTAACCATCGGTTCAATTGCGATCACCATACCAGCTCGCAGAACATGACCACGCCCAACTGTCCCAAAATTCGGAACGGCTGGCTCCTCATGCAATGCTTTTCCTATACCATGTCCAACGAATTCCCTTACCACGCCAAAGCCAAAACTTTCAACATATTTCTGCACGGTAGCGCCAATATCTCCCGTACGCTTCCCTGGCACGCATTGCTCTATAGCCAATTCTAAGGATTTTTTCGTTACAGCTATCAACTCAAGATCAGATGCACTCACAGATCCAACTGGGATGGTACGCGCTGAATCCCCAACCCAACCATCAAGAGAAACCCCAAAATCGAGGCTTACAATATCCCCATCACGCACAAGACGCTTGAATGATGGAATTCCGTGCACCACTTCCTCATTGATACTGATACAAACGCATGCTGGAAACCCATGGTACCCCTTAAACACAGGGCGTACGCCAAATTCCTTGCACTTAGCTTCTGCATACGCATCTACCTCACCTGTTGAAACCCCAGGGACGAGCATCACCTGCATACCATCAAGAATCTGAGCCACAACAGCCCCAGCTCGCTCCATCTTGATGATATCAGCAGCTGTTTTTAAACTGGGCATGAGGATACATCCATTTTCTTCTTACGCAATACACGCTCTATGTCCTCTGTAACAAGGCTTTCTGATCGCATACCGTCAAATCGCTCGAGAACACCGAGCGACTCATACCACGAAACAATAGGTGAGGTCTCGAAACGGTATACTTCCAAACGCTTTGCTATCACCTCAGGCGCGTCATCTGCTCTTTGCACAATAGCGCCTCCGCATTTATCACAGCAGGCACTCTTCATCGATTCGACGTGAAACATCATACCACACTGAATACAGACACGGCGACCAGACAAGCGTCGCTGAAGCTCCTTGGCATCAACATCAAAAAAAAGCGCAAGCGCAACCTGCCGACCTGTTTTGGCCAAATGTTCAGACAGATCTCGAGCTTGCTTCTCTGTGCGAGGGAACCCGTCCAGAAAACAGCCCTCGGCACAGTCAGGCTCCGCAAGGCGCGTCACAATAAGCTCCATGACCACATGATCAGGTACAAGCTTACCCGCGTCCATAAGGGTCTTCACTTCGAGACCCAAAGGAGTTGATTTTACAATAGCGGTGCGAAGCATATCCCCAGTTGACAACTGAGGCCAATTGAAGATTTTCGACAATGTACGAGACTGCGTCCCTTTGCCAGAACCCGGAGGGCCCAGCAGTACTGTAATCACGTCTTCCGACCTCGCGTATGCTTCATAAAACCATCATAGTCTCGCGACAAAAGAAATGTCTCAATCTGCGAAACGGTGTCAAGCGCAACACCCACCAGAATCAACACGCTCGTCCCACCAAAATAAAATGGCACCTTGAGTGTCTGTGTAAAAAATGTTGGCAGCACGCAAATGGACGCAATATACACTGCGCCTCCTAGAGTCAAGCGCGAGAGCACAAAATCCAAATATTTTGCTGTTGCTTCTCCAGGCCGAATGCCTGGCACAAAACCACCGTATTTTTTCAAATTCTCCGCAATATCATCTGTCTTAAATGTTACGGCGGTATAAAAATAGGAGAAAAAGACAATAAGCCCAACAAAAAGCAAATTATAGAACATACCACCCGGCATAAGAAGAGTTTGAAGCCATCTCACCTTATCAGATGGAAAGAATGTCGCAATAGTCGCCGGGAACATAATAAGAGATGATGCAAAAATAGGAGGAATTACGCCAGCTGTATTCACCTTCATCGGTAAATGCGTATTTTGCCCACCATACACCTGCCTACCAACTATTCGCTTAGCGTACTGAATAGGAATCCTACGTGCAGCTCGTTCAATAAAAATAATGCAAAAAAATGTGCAAATAATAATAACGCCAACAATCACGAGCTTCAGAAAACCAAGCTCTCCTGATCGATACAGACCAAAAGCGCTAGAAAGCTCCTGAGGTAGACGCGCTGCGATACCTGCATAAATGAGCAAAGAGATACCGTTACCGATACCTCGCTCTGAAATTTGCTCGCCTACCCACATCAAAAATATCGTACCTGTTGTGAGCGTCACCATGGTCATAAGACGAAATGCCAACCCACCTTCAATCACAACGGCCGGGTGCGTCTGATGCTCAAGTGCTGTTGCCAAACCAAAGCCTTGAATAAGACTGATCAGCACCGTTCCGTACCGTGTGTACTGGGTGATCTTCTTTCGTCCTGCATCGCCTTCTTTCTGCAGGTCATGCAGGTAAGGCCAAGCGACAGTAAGGAGCTGGAATATAATAGAACTACTAATGTATGGCATCACCCCCAGAGCAAAGATACTAAATTTCTCTAGCGCTCCACCGCTGAAAAGATTGAACCAGCCAAAAATCGTCCCCTTCATTTGCTCGAAAACCTGAGCAAGAGCTGCGGCATCAATACCATGTGTCGGAATATGAATACCGATACGATAAACCGCCAGCATCATAATCGAAAAGAGGATGCGTTTCCGTAGTTCCGGTATCTTCACTAACCCTTCAATGCCTGCCATAGCTTTTCTCCGTCCTGTTGATCGACTTTTGATTCCACTTGCACTACCCGTATCGAAATGAGAGGCACCAGGCAATCAAAAACAAGCTTAGGACCGCTTCATTGCTCCAGGGATAGGCAAAAGCTCAATAGTACCGCCAGCGGCTTCCAATTTTTGGCGAGCTGCATCAGTCACTTTGTGCGCTGTCACCTGGAATGCCTGAGTCACCTCACCTGTCGCCAGAACATGAAGTCTATCAAAACGACCCTTGACCATACGGGCCTCAGTCAGAGTTTCAAGATTCACAGCAGTCCCGCCCAATCTTTCAAGATCACCCAGATTAATAATGGCAATGGCGCGTCTATGGATATTTGAAAAACCACGCTTCGGTATCCGGCGGTACAAAGGCATCTGCCCACCTTCAAAACCAGGTCGTACACTCCCGCCACTTCGCGCAAGCTGACCCTTATCACCTTTACCTGCTGTCTGGCCAAGACCAGATCCAGGACCACGGCCAAGTCTTTTCTTCTTATGAGTCGCACCTGGGTGCGCCTGCATCGTATTGAGTCTTAACATAATCTACCTTTCCTTACCGGCTACTATCCTCAAGAACCTCGACGAGGTGCAGCACCTTTTTAATCATGCCGCGTACGGCTGATGTATTTTCGAGCGTACGCTCCTGCTCACGACGCTTGAGTCCCAAGCCGTTCACAGTGGCACGCTGCACAGGACTGCACGCAATCATACCTTTTTTCAAACGAATACGAATGGAACCAACAGGCTTCTTCTCACTCATCATAAAATCTCCGCTACCGTCTTGCCTCGTGCTCGCGCAATATCAGCAAAACTTCGTAACTCACGTAAACCTTCAAGCGTCGCACGGACCACATTATGCGGATTGTCGCGACGGATGGACTTCGTTAAAATGTTCTGGATACCTGCAACTTCCAAAATGGCTCGCACTGCAGAACTCGCAATAATACCCGTTCCTTCTGGCGCAGGCTTCATCAAAACCTGACTTGCTCCAAAGTGCCCAATCACAGCATGAGGGATCGTATTGCCATCCATAGGAACGCGCATAAGATTCTTCTTCGCTTGCTTGCCAGCTTTTTTAATAGCTTCAGGAACTTCGCCCGCTTTTCCTAAACCAACGCCAACTTGGCCTTTATGGTCGCCTACAACAACGATAGCTGCAAAACTAAAACGACGACCACCCTTGACCACCTTGGCACAACGGTTAATATGGATGACTTTGTCTTCAAACTCTGAGTCTTCCTGCTGACGACCCATCTGCTGGTTAAATGCCATACCTCTGTCTCTCTTTCTTTTAAAACTTCAATCCGCCTTCACGAGCACCATCTGCAAGCGCCTGCACACGGCCGTGATACAAATAGCCACTTCGATCAAATACAATATGGGCAATATTCTTCTCAATTGCCTTCTTTGCCAGTAATACGCCTAAGCCCTTCGCACCAACCGTAGATGAACTCCCTTTGTCGTCCATCTCATCTGTCGATGCTGCAACCAGCGTTACCCCAAGATCATCATTGATGATCTGCGCATACATATGCTTGTTTGAACGAAAGACAGACAAACGTGGACGATCTTGCGTGCCTGCAACAGACCCGCGAATACGCTTCTTACGCTTAAATCGTACAATTTTTTTCTGACTCGTCACACGACGTATTTTCGTTGCCATAGCGAAACCTTTTTCCCTTATTACTTCGAACCTGCAGCCTTACCTTGCTTACGAATGATAACTTCATCCGAATACTTAATCCCTTTACCTTGATAAGGCTCAGGCTCACGGAATGAACGGATTTTGGATGCAACCATACCCACCTGCATCTTATCTGCGCCCATCACAACAACATGCGTATTATTATCAACACGCGCTGTAATGCCTACTGGCATTTCATAGTCAATCGGATGCGAGTAGCCCAAAAGCAGATTCAAAACCTGACCTTTCATAGCCGCACGGTACCCGACGCCCACGATATCAAGCTCACGCACAAAACCTGTATGCACACCATGCACCATATTAGCAATCAATGTCCTGGTCAGACCATGAAGAGCCGCAGCTTGTGTCGATGCTGCTTCATCACGATCAACTGTCAACACATCCTGCTCAATAGCAACACGGACGCCTACTGGCAGTGTATGCGTGAGTTTGCCCTTCGGCCCCTCAACATTCACTAAGGCACCGTTCAAAATGACTTTTACTCCTTGCGGAATACGGACTGGTACTTTACCTACTCGTGACATAAATCACCAAACCTCACACAAAATCTCACCACCAACCTTCAGCGCATGCGCCTTATGGCCAGTTGTCACACCTCTTGAGGTAGACACAATTGCAACACCAGCACCACCCAGTGGACGCGGCATCTTCTCGTACCCAGTATAGCGACGCAAACCTGGGCGACTTACACGGCGAATACCGCGAATCACACAATCTCCCGTCTCTGTATACCGAAGATACACCTTGATCATAGGATGGCCTTCTTCACGCATAAGCCTGAAGTTCTTAATATAGCCTTCCTCTTTCAAGACACGTACAACGTTAGCTTTTAAACGCGATGCAGGGATTTCGACTTTTTCATGTCCCTCTTTGCTCGCATTTCGAATTCTTGTCAGCAAATCCGCTACCGGATCAGTCATGCACATTCGTTATTCCCTCTCTTACCAGCTCGACTTCGTCACGCCAGGCAACTGCCCCTTCAGGGCAAGTCCACGAAAACAAAGACGACACATGTTAAACTTCCTCATATACGCACGAGGCCGACCACAGAGCGGACAACGATTTCGCAGCCGCGTGGAAAATTTCTGAAGAGCTCCTATTTTCACAAGCTTACACTTCTTTGACAAACTTCATCTCCTTATTTGCGAAACGGCATGCCCAGTTCAGCCAAGAGCGCATGCGCATGCTCATTTTGCCCTGCACTCGTTTCAATAGACACTGTAAAGCCACGGACCTTATCCACTCGATCATAGTTAATCTCAGGGAAAATAATCTGCTCACGAACTCCTAAGGAAAAATTCCCCCGACCATCAAACCCCGTAGGGCTCACACCCTTAAAGTCACGCACACGAGGGAGCGCAACATTTATAAGGCGGTCTAAGAATTCATACATACGTGCACGGCGAAGCGTTACCTTCACACCAAGCGCGTTACCTTCTCGCACCTTAAAAGATGCAATAGATTTCTTTGCACGTGTCAATACCGGCTTCTGTCCCGAGATCGTCATGATTTCTTCAAATGCCCCATCAAGCACCTTAGGGTTTGCAACTGCTTCTTTAACACAGCAGTTAATAACAACCTTTTTTAACCTTGGTACCTGCATAGGATTCTTAAATTCATAGCGCTTCATCAAGACCGGCACAACATCCTGCCGATAACGTATCTTCAGACGAGGTTCAGTACTCGGAGAAGTCTTCGTTTCGCCAGCAGCTGCAATCTTTACCGATGCAGCCGCAGCTTCAGCTGCTGCCTTTTTTGCACGCGCACGGTGAGCATCAGCTGCTGCCTTTTTCGTATCCTTCTCAACTGGGGCTGCTGCCTCAGCACTATTCTTTTCTTTCTTCTCGCCCGCTGGCGTCTTATCGGCTGCCACGATCTCCTCCTACTTAAGCCTGTACAATCATATTTTTGCAACGCACACACTGGCGCTGCACAACGGTTTTATTATCCGCATCAACATGCCGTAGGCGACGGTGACGAACACCACGCACACATGCACTGCAATAAAGTAAAACATTTGCATAATGAATCGCAGATTCTTTCTTGCGAATCTCACCAGGTGCATTCTGCTTTCCTTTAACGTGACGCGTTACAATATTCACGCCTTCAACGAGCACACGCATATCTTCTGCATCAACACGCATCACTTTGCCTATCTTGCCCTTGTCCTTACCAACCATGACCTGTATAAGATCATTGCGCTTTAAGGACAATTTTCTCTTACAAGACTCTTTTAGCATACTCACAATCCACTCTCCTTACAGCACTTCAGGCGCAAGCGAAATAATCTTCGTAAATGCCTTGGCACGCAACTCACGAGCCACTGGCCCAAAAATACGTGTTCCAATAGGCTCATTTTGTGCATTCACCAAAACAGCTGAATTTACATCAAAACGAATATAAGTGCCATCATGACGATTCACTTCTTTCTTCGTCCGAACAATCACTGCTTTCACAACATCGCCACTTTTGACTTTAGCATGAGGCACAGCATCTTTGACTGACACTACAATCACATCACCTAAGGACGCATACCGTCTACGTGTCCCGCCAAGAACCTTGATACACATGACCGACTTCGCACCAGAATTATCAGCGACATCAAGTCGCGTTTGTGTCTGAATCATCGTCTACTCCTTCGATCCGTCAGCACGCGTTAAGATTTCTTGCAAAACCCAACGCTTATCACGACTCAAAGGACGCGACTCAACAACACGCACACGGTCACCAATCTTTGCTTCATTCTTCTCGTCATGCGCCTTGTACTTACAGGATCTTTCAAGATACTTTTTATAAAGTCCATGACGAACCTGACGATCAACTTTGACAACAATCGTCTTCATCATCTTATCACTCACGACAACGCCAAGCATCGTTCGGCGACGCGCTAGCGCTTTACCTTCTACTTCACTCATTGCGCGCCTCCTTTTGCTTCCGCTATACTCATCACCGTCTTCATACGCGCCATTTCCTTACGCATGCGCCACAGAGATGCCGTGTCCCTCAAAAAACCACCCTTATGTCTGAGCTTTGCATGAAAAAGCGCTAATTCGAGTTTTTGAACTTCATTACGCAATTCATCAGCAGGCAGCTCAGCCAATACTTTTAATCTATCTCTACGTTTACTTGCCACAATCTGCTCCTTATTCGACCTGTGCCCGTTTAGCAGCTTTTTCTGCACGGCGTTCATCACGGTCCGTCTCGAGCTGCTTCACTGCCAAAGCTTCTGATGCTCGGCTAATCGGTTTACAATGAATAGGTAGCTTATTATTCGCGAGCCTTAGAGCCTCAAAAGCCTCCGACTGAGGAATACCACCCATTTCAAAAATCACTCGGCCGGGCTTGATCACTGCTGCCCATTCTTCAACGTTACCCTTCCCACTTCCCATACGAGTTTCAGCTGCCTTCTTCGTAATAGGTTTATCAGGAAAGATACGGATCCAAACTTGACCACCACGCTTAACGTACCGGGTCATCGCAATACGCGATGCTTCGATCTGTCGAGCATTAATGCGGCCACATTCCGTAGCCTGAAGACCAAACTCGCCAAAAAACAAGGACCCACCACGGTCTGCTTTGCCCCGCATATGCCCTTTTTGAACTTTTCGCCACTTGACTCTTTTTGGTGCTAACATCGTTATGCCCCTTGCACAGTCTTAGCGTCAAGAGTCGCTTGCTTCTTCAATGTCTGAACCTCTCCATGATAGACCCAAGCCTTGACGCCAATCACACCGTAGGTCGTATTTGATTCAGCAGTTCCATAATCAATATTTGCACGCAAAGTATGAAGCGGCACACTATCTTCGCTGTACCACTCAGTACGTGCTATTTCTGCACCACCCAAGCGTCCAGAAACACGGATCTTAATCCCGAGTACACCTTGCTTGAATGCGGCTGTCATACACTTCTTCATAGCGCGTCTGAAAGCAACGCGTTTCTCCAACTGGAGCGCCACGTTCTCAGCAATCAACATGGCATTGGCTTCTGGCTTCTTCACTTCAATGATATTCAAGAAGATTTCATTTTTTGATAACTTCTGCATATCTATCTTAAGAAGCTCAACGCCTGCACCCTTTTTGCCAATCACAATCCCAGGACGCGCAGTGTGCACATTGATCTTTACCTTGCTTGCAGCACGCTCAATTTCAATGCGCGCAATACCTGCACCCTTGAGCTTCGAGCGCAAGAAGGCACGGATCTTAATATCCTCATGCAATAAACGACTATAATCACGCTTTGCAAACCAACGGCTATCCCATGTCCGTGTAATACCTAGGCGAAAACCGATAGGATTAACTTTCTGCCCCATCTTACTTGCTCCAGTCTCCAAGAACGATGCGTATATTGCTCGTCTTCTTATTAATGCGCGTACCTGATCCTTTAGCGCGTGCCCGAAACCTCTTGATTGTCATACCCTGTCCAACAAGAAGTGTATGGATATATAAAGACGCTGATGTCTCCGCTTGGCCTTGAAAAAGCATATTTGCTATTGCGCCTCTCACCAAAGTCGCAATCACTCCTGCCGTTCGCTTGCGTGGAGAGAAATCAAGAATCTCCAATGCTTCATGCACAGTTTTACCGCGCACCTGATCTGCTACAAGCCCTATCTTGCGAGGCGTAATACGCACAGATCCTAATTTTGCAGTCACTTGCATACTATCTCTCCCTTAACTCTTGGCTGGCTTCGAGCCAGTATCAGCTGCCTTCTTCTCAGAAGACGTATGACCATGAAATGTCCGCGTGAGCGAAAATTCACCCAACTTATGACCAACCATGTTTTCGGTGACATAGACGGGAACAAACTTCTTCCCATTATGTACAGCGAAGGTAAATCCTACAAAATCAGGCAGCACAGTCGATCGACGTGACCATGTCTTGATCACTTTACGATCCTGGCTTTGCCGTGCCGACTGTACTTTTTTCAACAAATGATCGTCGCAAAAAGGACCTTTTTTAATTGAACGGGCCACATGCTCTCCTTATCGCCGTCGTTTCACAATAAATGCATCAGTGCGCTTATTGTTCCTTGTCTTATACCCTTTAGTTGGAACACCCCACGGAGTACGAGGATGACCACCACCAGAACTCTTGCCTTCACCACCGCCATGAGGATGATCAATAGGATTCATAGAAACCCCTCGATTTGTCGGACGTACGCCCAACCATCGATTTCGACCAGCTTTTCCAAGTGACAAATTCTCATGATCAGTATTTGATACCTGACCAATAGACGCAGAGCACGCCGAATGAATACGACGAATCTCTCCGCTTGGCATCTTGATCTGACAGTATTCTTTATCTTTTGCCATCAGCTGCGCACTGCCACCTGCACTACGCGCCAACTGCCCGCCACGCCCAGGAACCATTTCTACATTATGGATCAATGTTCCTACTGGGATCGAACTTAAAGGCAAATGATTCCCCGGCTTAATATCAGACGCAGGACCTGCAACGACGCTATCACCAACACGCAGATCGAGCGGCGCAATAATATATCGCTTTTCCCCATCTATATAATGGATCAGAGCAATATAGGCCGTTCGGTTTGGATCATACTCCAGAGAAGCAACCTTACCTGGAATATCAATTTTCGAACGATGAAAATCAATAACACGGAACATTCTCTTATGACCGCCGCCAATATGACGAACTGTCATTTTTCCAAACTGATTGCGACCCCCGCTTTTCTTCAAAGCGACAAACAAACTTCGTGGCTTCTTAGGCTGGTCTTTCTTTGGCGTTAAGCAGGAAAAATCAGCAACATTCTTATATCGAAGTGATGGCGTAATTGGCTTAAACGACTTCATTGCCATGAGCTACTCCTCCATGTTCATACGGTTCAAATCTCTGGTTTTCTGGAAGACGAACAATAGCCTTCTTCCAACTCGAACTCTTAGAAACCCCGCGACCTGCTTTTTTTACTTTACCAGGCATGACCTGCGTGCGAACACACAGAACCTTGACTGCAAATAACTTCTCAAGCGCTTCGCGTATCTGAGGCTTTGTTGCACTCAACGCAACCTCAAACGTATGCATTCCGTTTTTCTGAATATTATAACTTTTTTCCGTCGCTATATACCGCTTAATGCATCCATACATACTATGCATAATGCCTCCTTATTGCGCCAACCGCTGTTCAATCGCAAGGAGGGCACGCTTTGTCATCACAAGCCATTCACTGCGTATAATGTCATACACATTCAAACCTTCTGTTCGCAACACCTTCACTCGCGGAATATTTCTTCCAGAAAGTTCAAGGACCCGGTTTGCATCATCAACGATAAGCACCTGATCCACATCTAATTTCTGAAACAAAAGCTCTGCAAGCACTTTGGTCTTACACGCTTCCAGCTTCCACTCGTCTATCACCAACATGCGCTTCTCAAGCACACGATCTGAAAGCGCAGAACGAAGCGCCCCGCGAATCATCTCTTTTGGTGTCGACTGCGCATAAGAACGCGGCTGAGGACCAAAATTTTGACCGCCGCCTGGCTTCAAAGGTGAACGAATCGAACCCTGACGAGCACTTCCTGTCCCCTTCTGCTTAAATGGCTTCCGACCACCACCACGCACTTCAGCTTTCGTCTTGGTTTTTGCTGTTCCACGTCGTCTATTTGCTAGCTGCGCTTTAATCACTTGATGCACAAGAGGTTCATTGACCTCAACACCAAAGACGTCCTCGCGAAGCGTCAGCTCGCCAACTTTTTGTTTTTCCTGATTTATTACGTCAACCGTCAGCATATGTCTTTCCTATCCGCTGTTCTTCACAGTACGTCGAATCGTTACAATCCCACTGCGCGGACCAGGTACACTCCCATGCACAAGGAGGAGCTGATTTTCATGGTCAACACGAAGCACTCGCACATTCTGCACAGTAACCCGCACGTTTCCCATCTGGCCTGCCATCTTCTTGTTCTTAAAGCATTTCCCAGGATCAGCACGATTCCCAATCGAACCAATCGAGCGATGCACAAGCGATGCCCCATGCGACTTAGGACCGCCAGCCATATGGTAACGCTTCATTCCACCTTGAAACCCTTTACCCTTATTGACTGCCACTAAATCAACAGCATCCCCGGCCTTTAGAAAATCAGCAGACAAAACTTTACCCACCTCAAGACCGTCGAGAGAATCTTTCTCCCCAAGACGAAACTCTTGATAATGGTAAAAACCACCTTCTGTCACTGACTTGACATGGCCACGCTCGGCAAGCGTTGCGCTTTTTGCCTTCTTCGCTAAAAATCCAATTTGTACAGCTTGATACCCATCTTTTGCGTGATTTTTGACCTGCGTGATAATTGCAGGCTTCAAGTCAATCACGGTCACAGCAAAAACTTCGCCCGCTTCATTATAGATCTGGGTCATGCCGGATTTAATACCAACAATACCACCAAGACCTTGTGTTAAAGCGACTTGCTGACGATGCGTAGCGCTTGTTTGAGGCTCTTTTGTTTCTTCTTCACTCATACTCACTCTTCCTCACTCCGCTCCAGACACCCATAAATATGCACACGTAGGCCTCAGGTTTCATGACCATTTTGCAACCCATATGTTTTTCAAAACCCAGTACAGTACCGCCTGCAGCATCACCGGGATTTTCATCCGGATGCATCCACAAGACGGCTAGTGATTCACTGACTTGATTGCCGGGAGTCTTTCAACGAGGGCAAACAGTATCAGGGATCCCTGTCAGTGCGCTCCAATGGCTTTCGCCATTCAAACGACTGGAGCAACGTATTCACCGTGCCAGGACACCCTACCACACCCCAAGAGTGTGTCAAATATTTTCTTAACTTTTCAACTCAACGTCAACGCCGGCCGATAAATCAAGCTTCATAAGAGAATCGATTGTCTGCTGTGTTGGCTCAAGAATATCGAGAAGACGTTTGTGCGTCCGCACTTCGAATTGCTCACGAGACTTCTTATCAATATGGGGCGATCGCAGCACACAGTACTTATTAATCACTGTTGGTAACGGGATCGGACCACGCACTGTTGCCCCAGTACGCTTTGCTGTATTCACAATTTCCCAAACCGACTGGTCAAGCACCCTGTGATCAAATGCTTTCAATTTAATGCGAATTTTATGCTCTATCGCCATGTCTCTCTCCTCGTGGAAGCAGTTCCCTAAAAACGCAAACGGTCGTTTTTAGCAATCTTGCATCCTGTATAACCAGCGTGCGAATCTTTCGCCCGTTTGACTGTGAAGTGCGTCACTATAACTGCTCATTATGCCGCTGACAAGCCCTTATTCAATCCCCATTTTGCACAGAATCTCCCGCATCACGGGATCTGGCACAAGATCATGCCTCAGAAACTGCATTGAGTAGCTTGCCCTCCCCTGCGACAAGGACCGCAGGGCTGTCGAGTACCCAAAAAGCGCTGCAAGTGGCACTTCTGCTGTAATAGCTTGATTCCCTAGCTTCGTCTGCATTCGCACCACTTTGCCTCGACGTGACGTCACATCCCCAATCACTCCGCCCATATAGGCCTCAGGACAAAGAATTTCACAATCCATAATTGGCTCCAGCAGAACTGGATGAGCCTCGCGGAACGCATCTCGACAAGCGTTCGATGCCGCTATCATACATGCCGCCTCTGTTGACTCAATATCATGAATTGTCACGGCAAGTACTGTCACGCGCGTATCTGTGACCTCGTAGCCTGCAAGAGCCCCACCCAGAAGAGCTTCACGAACACCCCGCTCAAAGGCTTTCTGGAGAACACTATTCTGAAACTGTACTGAAAAAACTATTGTATTTCCTGCGCCTCGCGCCACAGGCTCAATCCGCACTTTGCATGCAGCTGATTGCATCTTACCTGCAACCAAGCGAGAAAAAGAGCTCTCTGCCATTGCTGCCGCACGTACACTTTCCTTATATGACACCTGGGGACGCCCAACATTGGCATCGACCTTAAATTCCCGTTTCATCCTATCTAAGATAATCTCAAGATGCAGCTCACCCATACCGCTCAAGAGCATCTGTCCCGTTTCTGCATCCGTTCTTACCCGCAAAGATGGATCTTCAAGTGCAAGTTTTTCTAATGCAGCAACCACTTTTTCCGTATCTGCCTTCGTTTTTGGCTCAAGAGCAACAGAAATCACAGGCTCCGGAAAATCAATTTTTTCTAAAAACAAGACATCGTCAATGGATGCAAGCGTATCGCCCGTCACTGTAAATCGCAGCCCAAGCGCTGCAACAATATCCCCCGCATGCGCCACCTGAACATCTTCGCGCCTATTAGCATGCATTTCAACCAATCGCCCAATACGCTCTTTTTTCGCCTTGCCGGCATTCATCACCTGATCGCCCACACGCAAGGTTCCACGCATAATCCTCAAAAAAGTTAGCGTCCCTACAAATGAATCATGCATGATCTTAAAAGCTAAGGCTGCAACTGGCCCCTCGCTATTCCCTGGCTCAATTGCTACCTGGCGCCCATCCGCATACTCTCCTACAACGCTCGGCCTATCCATCGGTGATGGCAAGTACTTAATGACCGCATCCAAGAGTAACTGCACACCTTTATTACGAAAACTTGCCCCACACAACACAGGCGTCAATTGCTGCTTAAGACATGCCTCACGCAACGCACTTTCAATCGTCGCGACCTCGCATGGACCTCCCCCAAGATATTGGTCTAAAAGAACTTCACTTGATTCTGCTGCCGCTGCAATCAGCACTTCCCTTGCCTGCTGCGCCTGCACAAATAATTCCGGACGAATCTCTCTCTGGATCACTGACTCGCCATCCCACAAGCATTCACACATGACGATCAGATCAATCACACCCTCAAAGGACTCTTCACTCCCAATAGGCAGCACAATTGGCACAGGACGCGCACCTAAACGCTCACGAATGTCTTTAACAACACTCGCAAAATCAGCACCTACACGATCCATTTTATTGATAAATATAAGACGAGGGATATGAAACTTGTCCGCTTGTCTCCACACAGTCTCAGACTGCGGCTCAACGCCTCCCACTGCACAGAAAAGTGCAATAGCGCCATCAAGCACCCTTAAAGATCTTTCAACTTCAATCGTGAAATCAACATGCCCAGGCGTATCAATAATATTGATACGATAATCTTTCCAAAAACAGGTTGTTGCAGCAGCTGTGATGGTGATGCCCCGCTCTTGCTCCTGCGGCATCCAATCCATCACAGCTGTGCCCTCGTGCACTTCACCTAACTTATGCGTTTTACCTGTATAGTATAAGATACGCTCTGTAGTTGTCGTTTTTCCTGCATCAATATGCGCCATGATACCAAGAGTGCGACTACGCTGGAGAGCGTCCATATAAAATTACCAGCGGTAATGTGCAAAGGCCTTGTTTGCCTCTGCCATCTTATGAACGTCTTCGCGCTTCTTCATCGCACCACCACGGTTGTTTGACGCCTCAATCATCTCAGCTGCCAAACGCTCAGCCATAGAATGCTCCGGACGCTTACGCGCAGCTTCAATCAACCAACGGGATGCCAGAGATTGGCGACGCGCAGGCTTTACTTCAATAGGCACCTGGTACGTTGCACCGCCAACACGGCGGGATTTTACTTCCAAAAGAGGCTTAACGTTCTCAAGCGCTTTTCTAAACAACTTGATACCATCATCACCAGTACGGTCCTGCATCACGTCAATGCAGCCATAGAAAATCGACTCAGCTGTCGATTTTTTTCCATCCTTAAGAAGAGCGTTAACAAACTTTGCAACCACAACATCATGAAATTTTGGATCAGGCAAAATCTCACGCTTACGAATAAACTTTTTACGACCCATAACTGCTCCTTACTTCTTTGCAGCGCCGGTTGCAGCACGCTTGGTGCCATACTTTGAGCGACTCTTCTTACGATTTGCTACACCCTGGGAATCGAGCGTGCCACGTACTGTGTGGTAACGTACACCTGGCAAATCCTTCACACGACCACCGCGGATCAAAACGATCGAGTGTTCTTGCAAATTATGGCCAATACCAGGGATATAGGAGGTCACTTCATATCCATTTGTGAGCCGTACACGACAAACTTTTCGGAGAGCTGAATTTGGTTTCTTAGGTGTCGTTGTATAGACACGTGTGCATACGCCTCGGCGCTGCGGACAGCTCTGTAAAGCTGGCGACTTTGTCTTCCAAGGCTTATCTACTCGCCCTCGGCGAATAAGCTGATTAATTGTTGGCATGAATTTCCCTTTCACTCGATAAATTTCGGTAGTGGGATCAACAACTTCCCCTCAACCAAGATGCAGCACGTGTCAGGATTCATAGCATAGGACTCTCTCAGCCTTCAAGATCTAATTTTGAGAAAACGCACCGAGTCACGTCACTTTGTGCATGTAAGACTCCTCATCTCACGCAAAATACCACTGTCGATTCATTTTCCGTCCAATCAACCTCCATACCTTTTAGTAACCTACCAGTCAAAATTGACTCCAGCGCCTCATCAAAGCTTGGTCGACCTCTATCTTCGAATGCTCTCAGGAATAATAATTTGAAACACTCCCCCTTTTGGTGTTCTATAAAGCCATGACATTCCTCCTCCTTGTCCTTCTTTCTCCCGCACAGGCTCTTCCCTACACGTTCTCAGCAGGCTCCCCTATCAGTGCAAGCCAAATCAATGCCAATTTCTCCACACTTTCCAGCAGCATCCAGTGGACAACAAATGGGAGCAATCTCTCCTATAGTGCAGGCAATGTCGGGATTGGGACCACAAGCCCTACAGCCTCACTCTTTGTGAATGCCTCCTCGGGAACGAGACTGACGAGTGCCTACATTGCGTCGCCCCAGGCAGGCCTCATACTCGACAGCACATCCTCGGGTGGACATAAATTTAATCTTTGGGCGACATCGACTCTTGATGGCAGCTCAGCCGGAGGGTTCGCGTTGTATGACGCAACCCGGAGCTCCTACCCAATTTTTGTCAATTCATCAGGATACATAGGGCTAGGAACCACTACTGCCAATGCACCACTCACCTTTGCAAACAATGTGAGTAGTGGAGGACCTAATGGGAACTACGCAAATTACCAATGGATGACGTACGATGGTGGCACGCCAAATAACTCCTATGGAAGCGGCATCGAGGCGGGCAACATCTGGTTTAATACAAACGGTGGCTTCAAATTCTATTCTGCAGGCGCCCTGATCTCGACAATCGCAAGTAACGGCACCTACTCCCCGTCTGACGCACGACTTAAGGAAGACATCCACACGCTCGAACATCCACTCAAAACCGTCCTCCAGCTTAGGCCCGTTCAGTTTCAATGGAAGAATCATCATTCAAAGCTCCCCTCTTTGGGCCTTATTGCACAGGAAGTCGAACCCGTGCTCCCAGAAATTATTGAGTTAACCAGTAATGATATCTACACGCTCAATTATGCAGGCATGATCGCACCTATTGTGGGCGCCATCCAGGAGCTCCACAAAGACCTGAACACGAGGATGGAAGCACTTGAAAAAAGGCTCAAGGCCCTAGAGCGCACTCAGACAGAACACTGAGCATTTTACCAGCCAGTCCCTTCACGATCTGGTTCAACGAGCGTGTACCATCTTCGTGCTCCAAGATGCTTTTGGAAGATTCCCCAGCCCACGGGCTGCTCGAGATCTTCCTCAGCACTTTTCCTGCGAGCAATGGATCAGTTTCATCCATTTTGATGAGGTCATTTTTACCTAAAAGCCCTCGAGGAGACGATTCAGCATAGCTCGCTGTCTTGCATTTACACTATACTGTTGCCAGTGCCTCCAGCAACGAGCTTTTGTGAGCACTCCTGAAACCAAGGTTTCTGACCCCTCGATAGCGCGACCAAGACAGCCTAAAAACCACATAACCATGGCGTGATATCGGGAGAAAATCTCTGTGATCGCTCAAGAGCCCCGCAGTACGCCGCACGCTCAGACACGATCTGAGACGACATGCTATAAAATCTCTGAGAATTCTACTCCGATCGAGCAAGGAGTAAGTCAGCAATAGCTCGGCTATGTGGCCATTGCTCGTGGTGATAGATAAAGCGCATTTTCTAATGCGGGGTACTGAGCGCCTTCTCCTGCATACTCACAATAAGGGACACAGGGGCTGGCGCAGCTACAAGAAAGAGCTCAGGATCACTAAGGACCAGTGCATGACGCAATACTTCGTCAGCATGCTGAGCTGAAATGATCTCAACGCCTTCAAGGACTCCAGCAGGGATTTTCGTCAGGTCCGGCAGATTAGCATGAGGTATAATCACAGCACGCATGCAGCACGCTTTGGCTGCCAAAAGCTTTTCTTTCAGGCCGCCAATCGGCAAAACACGGCCACGGAGCGTGATTTCACCCGTCATAGCAATATCACGACGCACAGGAATGCCTGTTAAAGCGCTCGTAATCGCTGTCGCCATAGCAATACCAGCAGAAGGCCCGTCTTTCGGCACTGCTCCTTCCGGCACATGGAGATGGATATCACAGTTTTGATAAAAATTTTTTTCGAGCCCAAGGAGCGTTGCTCTTGACCTGACATAACTCATAGCAGTCGCGGCCGACTCTTGCATCACTTCACCTAATTTACCGGTCACTTTGACCTGACCCTTTCCGGGCAATACAGTCACTTCAATATGCAAAACATCCCCGCCACTTTCTGTATAGGCAAGACCGTTAGTCAACCCAACCGCATGCTGCGCTTCCAGCAGGTGGGGCTGGACTTTTGGCGGCCCCAACAGAATAACAAGATCATCAGCTTTGATGATTTGGGTTTGAGACTGATTATTTTCAACAATAGATCTCGCCACTTTTCGGCACAAATGCGCTACATGCCGTTCCAAGTGCCGCACACCTGCTTCTTGCGTATAGAAACGAATCAGCTGCAAAATAGCATCATCTGTAATCTCGACATGGGCGCTCGTGAGTCCGTGGAGCCCCATCTGCTTGGCAAGGAGATATTTTTTTACAATATGGAACTTTTCGCTCTCCATATAACCACTGACAGTCACGACCTCCATCCGGTCTAAAAGCGGCCTTGGTATACCGTGCAAAGAATTCGCTGTGAGTAAAAACATCACGCCTGAAATATCGTAGTCCACTTCCAGATAATGGTCGACGAAACTCTCATTTTGCTCAGGATCAAGGACTTCAAGAAGAGCCGCTGATGGATCACCACGAAAATCTGTGCTCATTTTATCAACTTCATCAAGTAAAAAAACAGGATTTGAAGAGCCGGCTTTTTTCATCGATTGAATGACCTTGCCAGGCATAGCTCCCACATACGTTCTTCGATGCCCACGTATTTCAGCCTCATCACGCACTCCACCTAAGGAGCAACGAACGAATTTCTTCTGAAGAGCCCGAGCAATAGATTTTGCCAGAGACGTTTTTCCTACACCTGGAGGACCCACAAAGCAGAGCACCTGCCCGCGTGATTTACCTAAGAGCATCCGTACTGCCAAGTACTCGACAATACGTTCTTTCACATCTTCAAGCCCATAATGATCTTCTTCAAGAACAGCCTTTGCCTGCACCAGATCCATACAGTCTGTCGACGGACTGTTCCATGGCAATGCTACAAGCCAATCAATATAATTACGTACGACAGTAGCTTCAGCTGACATGGGGGGCATCATCTTCAGTTTGCGCACTTCACGCAAAATACGTGCACGCGCTTCCTGTGGAATCGCCTTATTTCGAGCCTGTTTTTCTATCTGCTGGATCTCAGCTTTGAATTCGTCCTTTTCGCCCAGCTCTTTCTGAATGGCCTGCATCTGCTCATTGAGATAGTATTCTTTTTGCGAACGCTCCATCTGCTTTTTAACCCGCGTCCGGATTTTTTTTTCAACATGCAGGATCTCAATTTCTCGCTGCAGAAAATGAAGCAATCGCTCCATACGTGTATCCATAGCTGCAATCTCAAGCAGCTCCTGACGCTCATCGAGCTTCAACCCTACATGAGCTGCTAGGACATCCACCAAATGACCGGTATTTTGAAGTGAGCCAAGTCCCATCAAAATTTCAGGCGATAAACGCTTATTAAGTTTCACGTAGACTTCAAACTCAGAACGCAAAGATCGCGTCAGCGCCTCTTGCTCAACAAACCCCACTGAGGTATCAACAAGCTCCTCAACAACTGCTTCCAGCATGCGCTCTGAGTCTACATAAGAATCAATACGTGCACGCTGACGACCTTCGACTAAAACTTTCACTGTATTGTCGGGCAAACGCAAGATCTGTAAAATCGTCCCTAAAGTACCAACATGAAAGAGATCCTCTTCTGAAGGCATTACCGTCGATGGATTCCGCTGAGCAACCAAAAAAAGATCGATTTTTTTTTGAACACACTCTTCAAGTGCATGAATGGATTTCTCACGCCCCACAAAAAGGGGCACCACCATATGAGGAAACACAATGACGTCGCGAAGCGGCAAAATCGGTACTTGTATCTTCATTCTTTCTCCCCATTAGAACACCCGGGTGGGCGCTCCCCCATCATAAAAAAATGACGCACGCAAAAAATGAAATATTATTTAGGCACTTTCTACTTTTGGCTCAGCTCCATGATCAAGAACATTACCTAATGCGTCATACAACCGAGGACGTTCACCTTGGAGTATCGACTCCTTCGTCACCACACATTTTTTTACCGAAGCTCGTGTTGGGAGTTCATACATGACTTCCAGCATTGCTTGCTCTAAAATGGCCCGCAAGCCGCGCGCACCAGTATTACGCTTAATAGCCTCCTTGGCGACGCTATGCAATGCATCCACATCAAACTCAAGAACAACATCATCATACTCAAAAAGCTTCGCATACTGCTTTGTCAGAGCATTCTTTGGCTTCGTGAGGATCTCAACCAATGCCTTCTCATCAAGCTCTTCCAAGGTTGCAACAACAGGCAATCTACCAATAAACTCCGGAATGAGCCCAAACCGTATCAAATCCTCAGGCTCTACCTGGGTCAATAATTTCGAGACCGTATCGTCTGCCTTTGAGCCAATATTCGCCTGCAATCCTAAGCTACGCTTTCCTTTACGCATACCAACAACCTTATCAAGGCCGACAAATGCGCCTCCGCAGATAAAAAGGATATTGGAGGTATCGATCTGCATGAACTCCTGCTGAGGATGCTTACGACCACCTTTGGGCGGGATATTCGCAACAGTCCCTTCGATAATCTTCAGCAAAGCCTGTTGAACACCTTCTCCACTCACATCACGCGTGATAGATGGATTCTCACTTTTACGTGCAATCTTATCGACTTCATCAATATAAACAATACCACGTTGAGCACGCTCTACGTTATTGTCGCAGGACTGAAGTAAATTAAGCAAAATATTTTCAACGTCCTCGCCTACATAACCTGCCTCAGTCAAAGTCGTTGCATCTGCCATAGCAAAAGGCACATTCAAAAGTTTTGCTAAAGTCTGCGCTAAAAGCGTCTTCCCTGAGCCCGTAGGCCCAATAAGAAGAATGTTGCTTTTTTGCAGATCAATACTCTTCAGTGTATCTTTTTTCTTCCCATCCCCATGATGCGCCACACGCTTGTAATGATTGTAAACAGCGACGGAAAGAATACGCTTTGCACGCTCCTGTCCAATCACATACTGATCAAGGGTTGATTTAATCTCAGAAGGCTTAGGTATGCCAGCACTCTGGCGCAAAGGCGTTTCTTTCTGCCCATCCTCTGAAATAATGTCATTACACAAATCAATGCACTCATCACAGATATAGACAGTCGGCCCAGCTATGAGTTTCTTGACATCACGCTGACTCTTGCCACAAAATGAGCAACAAAGATTTCCAAATCCATCGGTATATTTTTTGCTATCCATCTGTTTAAGTACCGCCTTTTTGGTCAGCTGCCAGACTCCGCTTCTCAATTAATTTATCAATAAGCCCGTACTGTATTGCTTCATTTGTTGAAAGATAAGTATCACGATCTGTATCACGGCACACTTGATCAACAGGCCTGCCTGTATGGTACGACAGAATACCATTGAGCACATCCTTAAGGACCGAAATTTCTCTTGCCTGAATAGCAATATCTGATGCCTGACCCTGAGCGCCCCCGATTGGCTGATGGATCATAATGCGACTATGAGGCAAACTGAATCTTTTCTTTTCAGCACCTGCTGCAAGTAAAAGTGCACCCATACTCGCCGCCATCCCAATACAGTAGGTACAAACATCAGGCTTGATAAATTGCATCACATCATAGATACCTAAGCCAGCATAGACGGATCCGCCTGGTGAATTAATATAGAGATGGATATCACGATCTGGATCAGAAGACTCAAGAAAGAACATCTGGGCAATCAGAAGATTCGCCACAACATCATTCACCTCAGTACCAAGAAAAATGATACGATCAAGCAAGAGCCGCGAGTAGATGTCATACTGACGCTCCCCACGAGGAGTCTGCTCAATGACCACAGGATTTGGGATGTAACCTACAATGTCAGGTCTCACCAAGTCCCGAGGGATGTCTCTTTTAACTGATATCATGGATACTCCTTTGCACTGAACGTGTCTTCCCTTTCTACTATACAGATTTTTACTGACCACGTTGAACTTTTATTGATCTTCAGGCCATTCTTGTTGACACACAATGTCAATATCTTCAAGATACTTAAGAAGAGTGACTCTCAGTTCATCCAGCGTCACATGCTGGGCAGGAACGCCTTGCTGATGCAAAAGTGTATATACCTCCTCATACAGTGCCCCTTTTGGCAGCTGAGCCAACTCGACTACTGTATCTATTAACACATGCCCTGTTATCTCCATGCTAGCCCCCCCTTCTACTATAAAAAGGTCTCACTCGATCGAGCAAGTAAGACTTGAAGGTTTCCCAAAATATATTATGACCATAGGATGAGCAAATCACCTTCTGCATCAGCAGTTATCATGACGCAACTTGTTTTACCTTCAGATACCAACAACCTCGGCACTATTTTTGGCGGCACAGTGATGAGCTGGATAGATATTGCCGCAGCCATCTCCGCAGGCAAGCACGCGCGCGCTATTGTGGTGACAGCATCTTTAGATGCACTCCACTTCCTCGCACCTATCAAGCTAGGCGACGTAGTCTACATTCGTGCCATGGTCAATTTTGCCGCCCGCACATCCATGGAAGTCGGCGTACGCGTTACCTCCGAGAATCAATTAACCGGAGAACTTACTCACACCTCCTCCGCTTACCTGACTTTTGTAGCAGTTGATGCAGCAGGCAAACCTACCCCAGTCCCCCCCCTGGTGCCTGAAACTGAGGAAGAAATTCGTCGCTTCCAACAAGCAGCAGAACGCAAATCACGCAGACTCGATGAGTGCGCGCGCAAACGCAGGTAGTGCCGCCTCATCAGTAAAGATCCACTCCATATGCCCTGAGCCCTGCATGTTGGGAAAAATGGAACATACCTGCTCTGCAACAGCTTGCGCCGAATGCACAATATGCCAGCCCGGCAAAGCGCGTAAAATACTCGCGGTGATCCATGGATAATGTGTGCAGCCTAAAAGCACGATCCCAGGCTCAAGATGGAGGTAGGGTTTTATATATTCAAGCAGCACCTGATCCAGGACAGGATGATCAATCCAACCCTCCTCAATAAGAGGCACCAACAGAGGGCAGGCTTGCTCGAGGCACACCAGGCCTACCAATGCCTTCATATAAGCATGGCTTGCAATCGTCGCCCGCGTGGCTAGCACCAAGATAGGCGCCTCTGGACGCATAAGAGCATGCTTCTGCCTCGCCACATGAGCACCTGCCGCTACCACACCAAGTACAGGGACAGGCGCTAGGACTTCAGTAAAAACATCAAGTGCAATACTTGAGGCTGTATTGCAAGCGACGACTAGAAGATCAATATTTTTTATACGAAATGTTTCAGCCGCCTGGCGCGATAAAACCCGGACTTGCTCCCTACTTTTTGTTCCATAGGGCACATGTGCTGTATCGCCCAAGTATAAAAAATGAGATCCAGGCAACGCCTCTCGAAGCACAGCCAAGACAGTCATCCCTCCAACGCCTGAATCAAAAACACCGATCTTTTGCATGCGCACTCCCCTCTATGGTATTACCGACTCCATGACATTGCATAAGATTGACACTTTGCTTCACGAAATGATTGAACACCAAGAGCGCAAGGTACTTGAACTTGCTCGCCTACGCAATCCACACGTCACATTGGATGATCTATTAAATCCTCATGATTTTGGTCATCTTGCAGCTGACCCCATTTTCCAGTACGAAGATGGCATTACGTGTGGTCTACGTACTGCACATGCAGCCCTACGAAGAGAACTGAGCAATGGAGTATAGACAAAGACGCATTGCACTCCAAGCGACTGACGGCGTTTTCATTATCCCTTCCTGGCCAGAAGCGCTACGCAATCCCGATGTCATGCATCCCTACAGACCAGATAGCTCCCTTTACTATTTAACGGGCTTTGCAGAACCAGAATCTATCCTTGTACTGACACCAAAGAAATCTGTTCTTTTTGTCCGCCCTAAGGATCCAGAAAAAGAGCTCTGGGAAGGTATCCGCCTTGGCGTTGAAGGCGCTCTTGCATTGACTGGCATGGACGCAACGTACCCGATACAGCAATTTGCATCGCAATTACCTCAACTTCTTAATGAAGCATCCGCCATCTACTACACGCTTGGATCATCCATTGACAGCATGGTACTTGAGGCACGTTCTGGACAACTCCGAAAAAAGGGGAGAACGGGCCTCAGCTGTATGCCGCTGCATGACCCTACCCAACTCATAGGCGAGCTTCGAATCCATAAAAGTGCCAGCGAAATTGCTCTCTTAGAAAAAGCATGCACTCTATCAGCCGAAGCCCATCAAGAACTCAGACGCATAGTCACAAGCGGCATGTACGAGTACGAACTGGACGCTGCTTTTATTGCATACACTAAAAAACGGGGATGCGAACGCCTAGGCTACCCAAGCATTGTAGCAGCAGGCGTTAACGCAACTATCCTCCATTACCAAACGAACACGAAACAACTCAAAGCAGGTGAACTCGTTCTTGTTGATGCAGGTGCTGAGTATGGCATGTACACAGCCGATATCTCTCGCACATTTGCTGTCACAGAAATGACGCAACTCCAAGCTAAAGCTTACAGCATTGTCCTTCATGCCCAGCAAGAAGGCATCAGTATGATAAAACCTGGTATATCAATCCAGGCTATCCACACACACGTCTGTGACATTTTGACAGAAGGCATGAAAGAGCTCAATCTGCTTAAAAAAGATGGCGCACCATTTCAGACCTTTTATCCTCACAAAACCAGCCATTTTCTTGGACTTGATGTCCACGACAGTGGCATCTACATGATTGACGGCGCTTCACGCATCCTCGAACCAGGGATGGTCATCACCGTTGAGCCGGGCCTCTATATACCAGCTCATATACCTCACCCACTTGCAGGTACAGGGATTCGTATTGAAGATGATATTCTGATCGAGGCCTCAGGACACCGCAATCTGACACAAGCTGCTGAAAAATAAATGATGCTATTCTCTTTAAAAACACCAGCATTTTTGGCGCCTATGGCAGGCATCACAAGCTCTCCCTTTCGTCGTCTTATGCGTCATTATGGGAGTGGCTGCGTGGTCTCTGAGCTTATTTCAGCCAAAGGCATCATGTATGATAAAGAAGGTGGCAGATCAGATGCCCTTTTAGCTTTTCATGAGGACGAGCGTCCTCTAGGACTCCAGCTTTTTGGTGAAGACATAGACTCACTCGTACGTGCTGCACAGTATGCAGCAACAAAAAAACCAGATTTTATTGATATTAACTGTGGCTGCCCCGTGGCAAAAGTTGTCACCAAGGGCGCAGGCTCTGCCCTTTGTCGTGACCCTCGTGCCCTTGGCATCATCCTCAGCCAGATAAAAAAAGCAATCTCTATCCCCCTTTCCATTAAAATCCGCACAGGCTGGGACGAGAATCGCAACGCACATGAAATAATTAAGTATGCCGCTGATGCTGGGGTTAGCTTTATCGCAGTCCATGGCCGCACAAGAGCCCAAGGCTACCAAGGGAGTGCTGATTGGGATTATATTGGCGAACTTGCTGCAAAAAGCCCCATCCCTATTATAGGCAACGGTGATATTGAAAGTGCCCAAGATGCTCTGCATAAAATGCACACCTACAATGTGCCTGCTGTCATGATAGGCAGAGGCGCGCTCAGACGCCCTTTTATTTTCAAGGAATTTGAAGCGCTCTACCATAATAAGCCTTATGAGCAACCAAGCTATGAAGAACTGCTTAGCACTCATGCACGGATGATTGAAGAATCATCGACGCATCCAAAGACCCGAGGAAGAGACCTTCTTGCAGCGCGTAAATTTATTGCCTGGTATAGCTCAGGATTCCCAGGCTGCCATGCTTTTCGTGCATCACTTTTTGCCGAAACAGAGCCAAAACGCATTTGGGACATGGCACATACCTTCTTTACAACACAAAAGAGCCCCCTCACCCACGAAGAGGGACCCTTCCTTATGGGAGGACATGGTTAGGGGCTTGCCGCGCGAGCTCTATGATGCTAGATGATTGGCTTCCATATAAAAAAGGAGCGCGTTGATGAAAAGCTGGAGCATTGCAGATGCCTTAAAGGCGTATTTTATCGAAAACTGGGGCGATCAGTATTTTAGCATCAACCCATCTGGCAACATGACCGTCCACCCACGCAAGGGTGAGCGCATGGGCATTGACATGATGACAGTGATTGAAGAAATCCGCTCTCAAGGACTCGGCTTCCCTGTCCTTATCCGTTTTCAAGACATCATACGCCATCGCGTCGTTGCTCTGAACGAAGCATTCCGTAAATCTATTGCTGAATTTGACTATAAAGGCCGCTATCAAGGCGTCTACCCTATTAAAGTCAACCAGATGCGCGAAGTCGTCGAAGAAATTGTCGACGCAGGCCGCGTCTATGATTTTGGCCTCGAGGCAGGATCTAAGGCAGAACTTGCTGCTGTCATCAGCATGCAGACAACCCCTGCAGCCCTTCTTATATGTAATGGCTATAAAGATAGCGCTTTTATCCGCACAGCACTCATGGGCCTCAAACTCGGCAAGCGTGTGATCATTGTCGTAGAAAAACTCACCGAACTTCACCAGATCATTCAAATTGCGGAAGAAATTGGCATCACACCTCAAATAGGCGTTCGTGTAAAACTCTCAACTCGAGGCTCAGGCAAGTGGGAATCAAGTGGCGGAGAGTCAGCAAAATTTGGCCTCACCACGCCAGAACTCCTGCAAGCAATTGAAACGCTCAGGGCTAAAAAGCTTATCGATAGCCTTGTGCTCATGCATTTTCATATCGGCTCCCAAGTCACCGATATTCGTACGATCAAAGATGCAGTCAAAGAAGCAACCCGCATTTATGCCAAACTCCGCAAGATGGAGATCCCCGTTGCATTTCTCGATGTCGGCGGTGGCCTTGGTGTTGATTATGATGGTTCACGCACGAGCTTTGAAAGTTCCATTAACTACTCCCTTCATGAGTACGTCAGTGACGTTGTCTACTCTATCCAAGAAGTATGTCACTCTGAAGATGTTCCCGAACCAAACATTGTATCTGAAAGTGGCCGCGCCCTTGTTGCTCACCACTCAGTTCTTGTGGTCAACGTTTTTGGAAACATTGAAGTTGGCAGCACGCAAGAACCCAGCCATTTAGCTGAAACAGAAGATGAGAATGACGTTGTTAAAGAGATGCGCTACCTCTCCCAGCACCTTTCTATCAAAAATCTCCTCGAACATTTTCATGATGCACTTCAACGGAAAGAAGAAGCTCTCAGCATGTTTAAGCTCGGCTACCTCTCCCTTGAAGATCGTGCGAAAGTCGAATTCCTTTTCTGGCAGATCTGCCGCGTGATCCATAAAAACGCAGCCAATCTCAAATACGTCCCTGAAGAAATTGAAGCACTCGGCAAGCAGCTCGCTGATCAGTACCTCTGCAACTTTTCTCTCTTCCAATCGATGCCAGACCATTGGGCAATCCAGCATCTGTTCCCCATTGTACCTCTCCATAGACATGACGAAGAACCAACCCACAGTGCAACCCTCGTTGATATCACCTGTGACTCTGATGGTAAGGTCTGCAAGTTCATTGACCTGCGTGACATCAAAGACACCCTCGCGCTCCACAACACGAAACCGGGCGAACCTTACTACCTTGGCTTTTTTCTGATGGGTGCCTACCAGGACATCATGGGAGACCTGCATAATCTCTTTGGCCGCGTGAACGAAGTCCATGTCTTCCTCGACGAAACAGAACCCGGCGGTTACTATATTGAAGAAGTCATCCGTGGCAATACCATAGGTGGCATTTTATCCTGGATCCAGTACAGCACAACTGAGCTTGAAAAAAGAGTCAAAGAGCTCATCGAACACAAAGTACGGGAAGGCGCTATCAAACCCCGCGAAGGCGTTGAGATGCAGAAATTGTATGAGGAGCTCCTCCGCGGGTACACCTATATGGATTGCAAATAACATACTCAACATGCAGTTCCTTTATGATAGGACTTTGCAAGTCGCGACAAATCAGCTTTACTCATGGTTTCCATGAGACGCAACGCTTACTGTTTGATAGCGACCCCAGTCCTAGGGATCGTTTTGTATGATAGATTCCTGGAGCGCAGCTGGTTAGTTGTTCACACTATTATAAGCTTTAGTCGGCGCATAAGGGCCCGGATGGGAGATGGGACCTAGCCACCATGTTTTTGAACATGTACAAAACGTCCACTTGCCAGGACCTTCTGGAAGCTCCTGTTCGTTGCAAAAAGGGCGTGAACGGTCAGTCCCTGGCATCCTTCTGGTCTCAGCATGACAGATACGTCACGCCTCCAATGTCCGAGAAGATTGCAATGAAGCCCTTCACGTAGAAAACGATAGCACCGAAACCCCAGGGGGGCTCATTACTGTAACATTATGAAATTTATCACATTTAATGTCGCAATTCTGCAATATACATCCATCTGCATATATCTCCACTGCACTGTGGTAGGTCTCCTCATCATGAGCTACGATAATCTTCAACCCATCGATAATCGAACGCTTGGCATTGATGTTGATGACAATAACTGATGATGAACCATCCGCTACGAGCTTAGCACCTACCTCCGAAAAGAGATGCACTTGCTTATTTAAAACTATTGGCCCACGGTGCTCGCCTGCGCTCAGCAGCCTCAGACACATTCTGCCGCTCACCTGGCCTGTACTGAAGAAGCGGCCACATGCTGTTACTGTAAGCAGCTCGATGACAAGGTGCTTTCTTCATTATCTGCAAATTCATTGATGTGCTCAAAGTCGCCTGGATTCGTGTTGTGAGGGTGAACCCGACTATTCGGTTTCTTTCTCTTTGGATGCATGAAGTCCTCATCTTCCTCAACGAAACAGAAGACAGCTATTCAGAAGCCACCCGTGACAATACGGCAACATTGTATCCTTAATTTCATGCAGCACAAAGTACGAAAAGGCGTCGATATGCAGCAATTGCATGAGAAGATCCTCCCGTGGGTACACCTCATGGATTGCAAATGACATATTATGGCTGAATGAACAGATTGTGCCCATCAATATCATAGTCTTCCCCATTCTCTTTGATGTCGCATTGGTGAAGCACACCAGTACTTGACCGATACCCGCCGTCGGGACACAACACCCCAACGAAGTTATTTGCAATGCGACAACGAGACACACGGGCGTCTGTTGCGTTAAAAAAATAAATACCTTCTTGGCGGTTATGACGAATGGTACAATCTTCTATTGTATGCAAACCAGCCCCTAACGCAAGGCCAATGATCGAATGATGAATATCACAATCACGCATATGGAACTCGCTTTCGAATACAGCATTAACACTCGTGCGATTATCAAAAAAAGTACACCTATCAATATGAACAACCGCACGATTAACCGCACTAACGCCAGTACCCCTTGAACCATGGATAGTGCAATCAACCAGGGAGGTAGGAGACAAATCAGCGCGTGTCATTATATTAATACCGTTATAATTATTTAAAATATCGCATTCCTGCAATCTACATCCACCTGCGAAAATGTGTACTGCATTCATTTTATAAGTAGTATTTCCCCTGCCAATCTGCAGCCCATCGATAGTTGAACCCTTGGCATGCATCACAACAAGTGCCAATGGATTAGACTGGCCGGATGACTCATGCGGCATGATGAGCCTAGCACCTGCTTCTGAAAAGATATGCACTTCACGATCCAAGACTATTGGTCCTTGGTACTCGCCTGCCCTCAGCAAAATACTCCCACCTTCAGGCACGCGATTTATTGCTGCTTGCAGATCAACACCTGCCTCAACAATCACATGAAACTGGCCACCAGCACCAGGCACCCTATCCTTCGGCACACCTGGCGCAACAACATGCGTTTTGTACCCAAGACGCGGCCATATGCTGGCATGGTAAGCAGCCCATGCCTTAATTGCCGCAGCCAAATGAAGTGCATCACGACGACAAGATGCTTGATTCATTATCTGAGCAACCATGTCAGGGGGCAAATCTGCCCATGTTGTTTTAGACTCATCATCCGTACTGGCCACTTCTTTAGGAAGCTCATGAGGATCACTGGGAGCTGCCACCACCGAGCCACTCATAACGCTGAAAAGAATAATAAAAAAATTCATAAAAAACCCCTAATTGATTCACAAAAATAAGCCACAAAGCACCCCAGTGAACCGCAAAAGACGTACCACGTCTTGCAGGACACCTTCCATTTTCATCCACATGCAACAACTCATAACCTCTATCAGTACGATGCCCACGATATACCACATTACTTCGTATCCAGTCAACCCCCTCCATACACATACCACTCCGAAGATACAGTAGCTTTGACAGCAAAGTCTCAACTGATATCGAGAAAAAGATACGGTATCTTTTCATCCCTGTCTTCAAAAGCGCCAAAAAAAATGGCTCCAAAACTGCCTTTATGAGTGCACCCACCTGGGGGTTTAAATGAAACCTGGCTGCAATTTTTCCTCTTTCTTTCTTGAACTCTCTCCTTAATGCCAAATCACCGTCGAATTGGGTAGAAATACGAATATACTCATTGAGCTTGTTAGATTTTATTTCATTCTTTAGCTTTAATTGCTGACTTTTTATACTCGAGTCGGCGCCTTTTTCTTTCAGCAACAAATAGGCGACATAAATCCAGTGCACATGTGACACCAGAGGGTCAAAGTTCTTGACTCCTGCATGCTGCATGTCCAAGTGGGATTTTATATCTTTATGAAATAGCTCGATGAGCCACCTTCGGCGATAAGTCCTGATGATGGCGCCTAGGCTTACCTTCAAATTCGAACATGCAAGATAGCGTCTTTCCCCGTTTGTTTTTTCCGAGCATATGA
>CAIUGE010000100.1 GCA_903898645.1 Oligoflexia bacterium
AACATATTTAGATCCATACTATGGGCCCTCCTATAGGCTCATGTATGAGTGTACGCTACTAGGTTTGGAATTCCAGACGGGGACTTAAGACGTTTTACCGGTAAACTTCAAATCACTCCCTATGGTCGTATTGTTTTGATGGTAACAAGAGGCACCAAAGAGGCCGTCAGAGGTAACATCAGCAGCCGACGTAGTAGAATAATACCCAGCGGCAGAGGCGAAACCTCGAACCAAAAAGCTTACTGCTCCCGTTGATACGACACCCGAAACACGCACACTCCCATTCACATCCAGCGCATATGCAGGCGCCGAGCTCCCTATCCCAACTGACCCAGCATTAAAATAAATATTCGAAGAACTCACAACCCAAGGACTACTCACCGTACTCGAAAGAGCGCTTGTGATAGATAAAAAGTTACCCATCATCTGACTCGCCGATATTGGACTCCCCGCTGTAAAACTATACGGCAATGTCATGGAAGTCGCATGTGCAGAAAATACAGATAAGAGCATTTCTAAACACATAATCACTACGTGTGCATGCGCTTTTTTGAAAATATACATAATAAACTACCCTTCCCGACTAGCACCATAGCACCGCCCCCATCTTCCAGCAAGGATGCAACCACAAAAAACCCCTAAGGAATGAGTTGTTTTTCTCAAAATGAAGCTTTAACAGATGCACGTAATAACACGCATAGTCACTTCATCTTATCCTCAGCAAGCCTCAAGACCGCTTGCACAACCTTTGCTTCATGCCATTGACCACAGAGGACATCCCCAATAACCCCATGCAGAAAAACTCTCAATCGTTCCTTGGCGCATCGTAGCCGCACAAAACGGACAATGGAATTTTATCTTTCCCACTCCTCTACCCCACCAGGCACAACCGTCAATAGAGGATGAGGCGCTGCAACCGCACCCAACTTCTGAAGATATACAGGATCACGCTTGAGAAGTTTTTTCCTTAAATGGTCCCACTCAAAATCAAGCTGCCCCTTTGTTACCGTCATAGCCGAACACGTCTTAGCCTTCTCAATAATCTTGCTACCATCAAAGCTATAACCCCTCCTCAACGACTCCTGGTGCACGTGATACAGGTAAACACCAATCGCCTTGAGAGGACTCCTCTTCGCTTTAAAACGATCAAGCTGGGGGTGATTCTTATAGCCCTGAGTCTTCCCAGCAAGCACAGCTTGAGCCAAAAGCCCCTCGCGCCAGAGAGCAACCAGACCTTTACTATCTAAATGCTGCGGATGTACAGACCAAAGTCTCACTCCTTACCCTCCAAGAAACACCAAGCTAGCTGAGGATACTCATTCTTAAAAACAGCAAGTGCATGTGGTAACCCAAGTGATCTATAGTGATAAATACGAAAAGGCGCTTGGTTTTGACCTGCAGACTGATGCACCGCAAGAGATATGTTCACTCCAAACAACTGGTATGGCTTAATAACATACTTTGGCACCCACCCATCTTCATACACCCGAGGAATACGTCTCCAGATCCTCGTTGCAAATTCTGGACTTTGTAAAGATCCTACCTTCTTTGATGCTGCTACAATGCAGTCAGATTCAAGAAAAAAATGATCATGACCATAACCCGCAGAAATGCTCTTGATATCCGCACCAGATTGCTCAAGCTGCGCACTGAGATCCCATCTCGCTTGCACTGTATCAAGCTGGTAGCGATTCAAGAAAATACTCAGTGCCATGCTTGGAATCAAAAACCCCAAATGACTCCCGAGCCGTACCCCAGGTCGCATAACCCCTATAACAAGAGGTACAAGCAGCATGGTATACCTCACATCATTCACACCACGAAATGCATAGGCAGCAAGAAGCACACATCCAACTGCCACAAAAGGTGCATGCATCAATGACCACTTCTTAGGCAAAAGATCACTCACACCACACCAACCAAGAACACCGCCGGCAATAAGCAATGCAGCTAAAGACCGTGGCAAATAATCGGAAAAAAAGACCCCTGCTGATAAAACAGGCAATGACGAGTTCCAGATCGCATACCAGCAACCACAGAGAACCACCAAAGAGCCGCCAAATCGCCTCACACTCCACTGAGTCAAAGGGATTAAAAAAATTCCGAATCCCAGAAGCAATTGAAAACCACAGAAAAACATTTCCTTCCAAGAACGCTCTTGATGAAAAAGATAGGACGCTGAGGCCACCTGCATCAGACTATGAGGCCAAAGACCATAGACACCTATACCAACTAATGCGCCCAGCAACAAAGCAAACCCAGCACGGTACCTTTTTTGAAAAAAACTTGTCACACCAAAAAAAAGAGGCACGATAACAAAAAGCTGCATCTGTACGGTCAACAAGAATGCCAAAGGAAAAAGAAAGCGCCCATCCTTCCTCCACTGTGCAGTAAGCAGTAATAAAAAAACGGCAACGTAGATTTCATAGAGAAAACTTGCGCCATACTGGATCCAAAAAGGCACTGCAAATAAAGAAAAAACAAGAGTTAAGCTCAACTGTGCAAAACGCTTCGTCAACACCACCATCACACCAAAAAGAAGCCAAGTAAGCAGAGTACAAGCAACTAGTGGGGACCCAAACTGGCTAACAACCGCGCCCAGCAGGCTCTGAGGCAGAACAAAAGCCATCGTATCTGGATGCAAAACAAAATCTGCACGCGAAAAACTTAAGGCCTGGAAGGCATAGGTTGCATCATCCTGCGAAACCGAATGCCTCCACGGCTGCACAAGAACCGCTATCAACAACAAAATAAAAAACTCTTTCACAAAGCCCGATGCAGCCAGCACTGCCGTACAATCTCCGAAAATCGACTTTTCCCCGGACAGCTTCTATCTGCGAAAAACAGAGTAGCTGTACTGGCAAAAAGGATGATCAAAAAAGGAAATATCGTTCGCTCCAAAACACGCCAGCACCAGTTGGCCTGATTCATTTTTTTAAAACCCTGAACCATCCCTAACGACAAAGCCACCTCAAATGCAGCGTCAATAAGCAAAGCCGGACCTTCAATTCCAATAAAAAAAATTATAACCCCTGACAAGAGAGCGACCACAGTTACGCCCAGCCAAAATTCACCAGAACAAAAATCGAGAAAAGAAAACTCCCAAACCTCGCTACCAAGCTTTTTCGTCACAGGCGCTTCACAAGGACGGATCAGCTTTGATTGCCCAACTACCTCATGAAATACTCGTGCATTCAATCGAACATACTCAAGCCACAACCTTATCAACACAAAAAAGAAAAGATAACTACTGATCATGACAGCAAGATGACGAAGGACAACCGACGTCAAACCAAGGCTAAGTAACAAGTGACTCGCCCCAGCCCCATAAGCAACAACGCCTAGCAAAATAAGAACCAGCTGGAACCTGATCGAAAATTTTGTTACAAACAATTTGAATGATGGATGCATATTAAACTTTCTCAGACTGATCTGCTTTTTTTCTATCCAGCAGGAGTTCTTTAATTGTCCCCAAAGCTCCCAGCGAAGTTGTGGCCTCATAAGGAATAAATACCTTATCCCCTGCCTTCTGTGTAAATTTACCAAACTGCTCAAGGTAACTCGTTGCTATGACGAATTGCGCTGCCAGCTGTGAGTCCCCAACAGACGACTTGATAAGCTCAAGAGCATCTTTCTTAGCTGCAGCCACTGCTCGAATTGCCGACGCCTCTCCCTCCGCTCGCTTGATTTGAGCCTCTCTCTCGCCATCTGCCAAATTAATATGCTCCTGACGAACACCTTCTGATCGGGCGATCCGACCTTGTTTGTCTCCTTCGGCCTCAAGAACCGTGGCACGTCGCTCTCGCTCAGCCTGCATTTGTTTTTCCATAGCAACCTGAATCTCATGTGGCGGCTTAATATTCTTCAGCTCAACTCGATTTACTTTTGTACCCCACTTGTCTGTAGCCTCATCAAGAATGAGCTTTAATTTCGAGTTAATAGTATCTCGCGAGGTTAACGTATGGTCAAGATCCATATCACCAATCACATTACGAAGCGATGTTTGCGCCAATCGCGCGATAGCCATAGGCAAGTTCGAGATTTCATAAATAGCCTTCACAGGATCAACGACCTGAATATAAAGCATTGCGTCAATTTCAATAGAGACATTATCCCTTGTAATAACGGCCTGGCTTGGAACATCAAGCACGGTTTCTCGCAGATCAAGTCTATTCATGAGGATAATCTTATCATTAAAAACCCAAAATACGTTTCTTGGTCGATCGACAAAAGGAATGACAACATTAAGCCCATTACTGAGCGTTCGTGAATAACTACCAACACGTTCAATAATAATACATTCACTCTGTCGAACGACTCGGATACTCTTTACGAGCAAAGTAATCCCGAATATAACCAAACCCCACGCTAATGTAAGCTCCATATTAATCCTCCAGTACGTTCATTGGTTCAACGACAACCTTGTTTCCGTCAATTTTTACGATAACCACATGGTCACCTTTTTTGATATCCCCTTGCGAGCAGCTTCGCGCTGACCACAAATCACCGTAAAGCTTGACGTATCCGCTTTCGCCAACAACTATTGGCTCAACCACAACACATTCTTGCCCAACCATGCCCCCAGCATTAGTACGTATGCTCGTTCGAACACGGAATTGGCCAAGATATTTTTTAAAAATAAAAAATGTCCCAACTTCAATAAATGCCAGGAGCGTCAGGAGTTCTGACCAATTTGTGATAAAGGCAGAAAATCCAGCAGTGACAAGAAAAGCAAGCCCAATAGGGAGCAAAACAAACCCGCCGACAAGCAGTTCGCTAATTATAAGAACTACCCCGATAATCGCCAGCGCTTGCCACATACTTAATCCTAATACCATATGATCCATAATATACCTAAGCACAGCTATACACTACCCCGCGAAATGATGCAAGCGATCTTTTTTTCTCGACTCGCACTGTACATCCCAACTCTCAATTTTTTCAAAAAAGAATCATCTACACGACATATTAAGCAAAAAACTAAAAAGAATCCACATCACAAGCATACGTCCTATGGTCACAGGAGCCCTAGCATCAATCTCATAGTCCGCCCCTACGATATTCAATAGCTATAGACACAGACCCCAAGGGAGAGATTTTTTCTCTTCCCTTCTTTTTCTTTAAAAGACCGGAGAGTAAGGAGGCTTTCGATAAAGGTATCCCTGAATAATTCAATAATTCCGCGAGATTAAGTGAAATTTACCGATAAGCAGCCACTCATGCTGCCTTGAAACACCAGATTTTGTGACATCAAGCCCTTTTGAAAAGTACTGGCGAATCAGACCGTTCATATTCTCATTGGTCCCACGCTCATAGGAGCTGTATGCGTGAGCGAACTAAACATCTACTCCAGTATTCTCCATGAGCCACTTATGACAAAGAAACTCTTTGGCATTACCATAGGTAACGCTGCGATGTGCGCGAAAGCATCGTAGTATCGATCACTCGAATAGCCCCTTTAGCCATCTTGTTCGGTAATTTTTCTATGGCCACGAGACGTGATTTTCAATCTACCAGTGTCTGGAGCGCGCCTATCATGAGATAGCCTTCGAGATCCCCCAGGCGTCCACGTTCATGAGCTATTTCTTGCCTGCTCTCGATACTGACTCGATCAGGAATTTGTCCTCACCTATCTCGACTGCCTAAGAGCCTTTTGCGCTGCTTTTCACCACATCGCAGGTTTCCATAAAGACGCCCACCTGCCTTTTTGTCAGCATAAACCATTTGATAAATGTATTCGTGGCTCACTGTACTACTAAGCTCTGTCTTCATGCGATTCGAGATTTGCTACAGACTCCATTGAAACTCGAGCTTCTCTATAATCCAATCCACCGTTTTGTCAGGTACACGCTCCCAGCTTCTAGGCAGCATAAACACCCTGACCCGTTGCGCACAAGCTCACGTGACACGGTGAATCGGTGTTTCCCGACTGGCTATCTCTCTTGAGTTTCGCCCTATTGATTGAGCATTGCTATGGTAAGCGCTCCATGAAGCCTTTTTGCTATGTCTCATTTGAGGCGCTAAGATGACTCAGAAGAGGGTTTGCCATTTGAAGACAGGGTTTCTGAATCTCAGATGGCAGAGGTCGAAGCGCAAGAAACGCGCAGGCAGTAAAGACAGAAGAGAGCAGAGACCAACGATGATTAATGAGCGTAGTCGCCTCGGGGACACTGAAGGCGATCTAGTTTTAGGGGGTCAGGA
>CAIUGE010000101.1 GCA_903898645.1 Oligoflexia bacterium
CGCGCTTGAAAGTAACATACCTGCGCATCGCTGCTGAATTGACTGCCGTGCCCCTTGCTCCAACACCCGCGGATCATAAGTATTGCCAAAATAAGATGACGGAGAGCAGCCAGCACCAAGGAAAAAGAGAACACCCCATTTATTAAACAAACGTATGTTCATGCAATGGTAAAAGACCTACCACAGTACCATTAATTCAACAAGCTTTCATCTTCGACCATCTCAAGAAGAAGACAACACTACCAAGGCAATAAATCTGAGCAGAGCCACTTGTTGTCTCCTGACTGCTGACTACCAAGGATATTTTTATTGTCAAACACAGCGTTTTTTACTCTATACTGCGATCGAGCATTTCAAAAAACTCTGCAAGAGGACCGCTGCCATCGCCATAGGCATCAAGCAGTGTCCTTAAGAATGCATCAAAAGCCTCAGGCTTTTCAGCAATATGCTGCACAAGAGCAGGTATCTCTGGATGCCGAAGAGCCGCAGCAATGACCCCCCTCACCTTCTGTGATACTGGCGATTGCACAAAATACTCCCCTAGCAACTGTACCGGTTCCACATGGTACTCTTGCGACTGCAAGATCTTCAGTATCTCAAGCAGCTGAGGCACCTCGCTGGGCTCTAGTACTGCTCGTAAAAGTTTAGCACCATGCACGAGAGGCTTTGTCTCACCTACCGCTTCAGCTAAAATGTTCCGTATTACCAGGCGATCCTGAGATTCTCCGTGCTGGATAGCGCTAGAAATACGCAGAAGCAGCGGTTTCCCAGTCTCAAATGCTACACCCAAGTGAGGCAAGTAGCCGAGCAGATCCTTGAGTGAGTCAGAAAATGCTAGGAGCATCTTATCAAGAAGCCTCACTTGATCCTGACTCCAAGGCACAACCAATTCAGTAGCAACAAGTACTTTGCCTAGCACTTGGGCGCCTTGGTGACCTTCAATAGCGAACGATTGCTTGACAAGCTCTGGAAACACTTCAGGCACAAGAAGTTGCTTGGCAATGCCCGGCAAAGACTTTGCTTGAAGCCCATGAAGCAATGCTTTAAAAATGTCCTCTGCATTTTTATCTTCATGTTGAACTATCCGCCCAAGCATCCGAAATGAACCGAGACGAGCCAACTTGACGACAAAAGAAAGCTTATTCTTTTTACCAGCCTTTGCGCCACGATTCTCAGGCCTCGTATCCTCATGAAACTGAGCAAAAAGGCTTCGAAGCACCTCGAGACCTTCACGATAATTCATGGCTATAGTATCATGCTCATTGTCTGGCGCATTAGCCCTCAGCGTTGGACTCACCTGATTGAGATTATAAAGTTTGCGTTTTAAATCACGCACATTTGGCAATAATTTCCCAAAAACTGGCGTCAATCCTGGCACATTTAAGAGAGCCGTGGTGTTACCCAAATCCTCCCAAGGCCGATGCTTCCGGGACAAAATACCTTCAACTGCGTCAGCAAGCTTAACAGGATGGCTACAACCTTCAGGCCAGCGACGCCAATCACGCTCATCATCCCAAGCACAGGCAAGCTCTTGGAGGAAAGTGAGCGCTAGATTCTGTCCCTTTTTCCAAGGCAGCTCGAGACCAACAGTATAATCAACATTGACCAAAATAAGCTCTAAAAGATCAAGAGTATTAACAACCTTCACCCTAGGCTTGCTCTCACCAGGATAAAAATACGTTATCACTTGGTAATCCTGTGATCGTTTTTTTACCCAATTGAAAAAATAATTCCCA
>CAIUGE010000102.1 GCA_903898645.1 Oligoflexia bacterium
AACTGCTGCACCTTGAAGTGGTTTGAACCCTGCGCCTGTACGCCGAGTCCGAGGGGCCCACCCTCATCTTTCCCATAGCTTGTCCACATCGTTAGTTGCTCATTTCTAGCTCCTTCTTATGTGAGACTACGGCACACAAAACCCCACATCAACCTGAAAAGCTATCGGCCACAGGACTGACACGAGAAATGACACGGGCTGCTATTGAGCCTGCACTCAGTATCAGAAGACTTCTCTTCTTATCCTCTCCAATACTCACCTCAACAGCCTCAGCAATATCCTCAGTTAGCCCACCTGGAGTATCCCTATAAAGAAACTCAGGAAGCTTGACTTTCTCAGATTCAGAAAAAGTCAATATACCTTCTACAGAATCAACAACAAGCCCAAAATGAATACCATTTTTCTTAAACACGAGCACCTTTCCACAAGCACCCTGACTAGAACCCGATGCATAGAGCATTCTTGCATCTACAAGAGTTACCAGCGCCCCCCTGAGATTAAGGATACCAAGAAAAGCCTCTGGAAGCCCCGGAGGCTGCAATAACGTTTTTGGATACTCTATAATCTCGCCCACTTCTCCAATTTCAATTGCATACATATTTTCAATTGTAAACGTTATATATGTCTTTCTTGTCATTGATCTAGCTTTTTTTGACGCATTTTTAAAGTTCTGAGTATGATACAAAACACTATGTCCATGCGTCATTTCGGAAATTTCAGAATTCATAAAAATCTTACTATGATCTAACAGAATAACATCCTCTCGATCACTCTGTATAATGCACCCTAAAAACATCTCCGATCTTTCATGACTCAATACAGGAAACGGAACAACCTCGTCTGAGAAATAAGAAATAATATTATCTACTGAATCAACAAGCAATCCAAAAAGCTCTGCCTCAATCCTCATGACCACAACTCGCTGATCACCAAGCACAGCCTGCGAAGAACGATCTATCTCTCGATATCCAAGGAATGCAGAAAAATCAATGACCGGCACAGTAGCTCCACGAAGATCAATGGTACCAATACAGTGATTCATCGCTAAAGAGGATTCGTTTACCTTGTCTGGTTTTATAATTTCCTGAATTTCATCAATTCCTAATGCACATCTAGATGGCCCCACAACAAACGAAATACTTTGTTTTCTCTGTCCTCGCCTACGGGCTACATCGTTTTTCAGACTCATCTGTGTTATCTCATTTTGACGAGGAATACTCTGGAGCTTAAAAAGACCAGAAACGTTCAAAATTTGCACGATTCTTTTGCCTTGTTCTTTTTTAAAAACCCCACTAATAACACTACAGTCAGACGTATCCTCAAAATCGCTTCGTTCATCTTCTTGACTTTTAAAAATCTCCCCAGTTCGATCAAGCAGTAACCCGACAGTATAGCCACCCATCTCAACAATAGCAACCTTCTGCGTACTATCTAAAATTGAATCAGAAAGCCTCAAGATAGATTTAAGATCAATAACAGGAACAATTGATCCACGTAAATTCAAAAGACCCTTCATGTATGACGGAGCTAGCGGCATAGTAGTGAACTTTTCAGGAGAATTCACCACTTCTTGAATATGCGTAACAGATAACGCAAACTCACTTTCATTTAAAAAAAATGAACCAAAAATCGACCTCTCTTTTATCCTCTCTCTATTCTCCATACACTCGCCTCTCTAGTCTTGGAATCTTCTCAATGTAAAATGAAAAATCAGATGCATTAAGAAAAAACTTACATCCACCAATACCACCAACTTCAGTACGAATTACCCTAATAGAGCGTTTACCTAATTCTTTTATTGCTACCTGTAAATTGCTTGACCCAATAAGACCAGAGGCTTCATTCGGCGCAGTCATGCTTCCTCCACCAGCCAGAACAGCTTCAATATCTACTATATTATCATTAGTTATTTTCATTAAAGCAAGCAATGAAGGAATAGCTTTATCTACGAAACGACCGCTCATTGCAAATGACGGCACTGGGCTATTAGGCAAAAGGCAATGTGCAAGTCCACATATTTTTTTTGATCTCCAAATAATCCCGATTCCAACACAAGATCCAAGAATGGTTGTAAGAATTTCTCCTTTTTTAGCAACCTTTACCTCACCAATATGTACATGTATTTTTTTTATCATGTTATGTTGCCCTATCTTGAGTCAACCGAATAGATAAGTGGCTCCATATGATTAAAGCCAGTACGTATGTGCGACAACGATTCGGATTCTCCAATAATCAAAATACTCGACTTCTTCGCTCTTTCAAGAATTTTAATGAGCACAGACTCCTGGTCAGAAGGCGTAAAATAAATCAAAACGTTCCTGCACAAAACAAGATCAAAAAGACAATCATCTTTAAAAGAATTAAATAAGTTATGCTTGTGAAAATGAATATAAGAACGCACTTCTTCCTTTACCACAAAACTACTTTCTACTGATTCCATATAGGCACTAAAAAGTCCTGGTCTAGAAACCCTAAAGGACTCAATAGATCTACCCGAGTACTCGCCCCGCTTACACATTGTAACCATCTCTTGAGATATATCTGTCCCTACAATTTTGTAACGAAAATCTTTATTATTTTCTTTAAATGCTTGACATAAAATACCTAATGAATGTGCCTCTTCTCCAGAAGAAGAAGCGGATGACCACGCTAAAAATACTTCATTTTTATGAGCTTCAAACCACTTTGGAAGAAATCTTTTTTCAATATATTCCCAAATTCTAGGTGTTCTAAAAAAAGATGTTTCATTAGTCGTTACAAGATCAATAAAATTCTCTTGCTCTTCTTTACTTGATCGAACGAAATCAAGATAAGATATGTAAGTAGGCAAACAAAGTGCACGAATTCTCTTTCTTAATCGTCCTTGAACCATCGTTTTTCTGGTCGCTGCAATAGTAATTCCTGTCAACTGATGAATACACTCCAAGAATTGCCCAAAGCAATAATCATCCAGTACCTCTAAATTCGTCATGCAGTTCACACAGCAAATTTCTTCAACACAGACCGCAACTGCTCAGCACCCAAGCTAAGCTCTTTTGTCGATTGAGCAATCGAATCAGACGATGCAGCAGATTTTTCTGTCGCATCTGCCACTTGCTGAATAGCTCCTGCAACATCCTTTGCTGCCGTTTGTTGCTCTTGCGCAGAAACAGCAATATCTGAAATTGCCTGCGTTGTTTTACCAACACCTTCAACAATTTTCTTGAAAGCAAATGCTGCCTCTTTAGAAACTGACCCACCCTGAGTCACTCTTTTTACCGATTCATTAATAAGTTTTGTTATATCTTTCGTAGCCTGAGAAGAGCGCTCAGCAAGCTTTCTTACTTCATCGGCAACGACAGAAAATCCAAGTCCATGCTCACCCGCTCTTGCTGCCTCGATTGCAGCGTTGAAAGCAAGGAGGTTTGTTTGGCTAGCGATTTCACTAATAACCTTAACAATCTCATTAATTTCTTCAGAAGACTTATTAATCATCTCCATAGCTTCGATAGATTTTGCAATTGCCTGAGACCCAAGATCAGCTTCATGCTGCGTCTCCTTAGCTATCAAGTCTGCAGATTTACCATTTTGAGCAATTGAATCTATAGAGACACTTAATTCCTCAATTGACGCATTCATTTCTTCAGTCGTAGCTCCAAGCGATTGAGACTGGGACGCAACCTTGGTCGCCTGAGTTGCAATCTCCTGGGACTTAAGCGCCACACGATCTGCAATTTTCGTCACCTCTTGCTCAACCTCAACCTTAGCACTTACATCTGTCGCAATTTTCACAACCTTAAGCACTCTTCCGACCTCATCAACAACAGGTGCATAGGATCCCTGAATCCACACTTCTTTTCCAGATTTCGATATCCTCTTAAATATTCCAGACTGCGTCTTCCCTGCAGCTAGTTCAGTCCAAAAACGAGAATACTCTTGAGAGTTCACCAATGAGCGCTCACAAAAAAGACTATGATGTTTGCTTTGCATTTCCTCTTCAGTATAACCTAGAACATCTTGGAATAATTTATTAGACCTTAAAACCTTGCCTTTTGTGTCAAATTCAATATATGCATAAGACCCTTCAACTGCACGAAGCACTGCTTGCACATTCTGTCGCTCGTTCTCATACGCGGTGATATCATAACGCACACCAATATACTTTTCTGGTTTCCCATCCGAACCCACAAGAGGAGCAATCACAGCATCAACATAGTAGGCGGTGCCGTCTTTTGCTTTATTTTTAACGATTCCTCTAAAAATATCTCCTTGACCAATAGTGGCCCACAATTTTTTAAAAACCTCTTTTGACATATCAGGATGTCGAATAAAGTTATGAGGCTTCCCTAAAAGCTCGTCCTTTGTATACTGAGAAATAGTTGTAAACTTTTCATTAGCACTCGTGATATTTCCATGTAAATCAGACTCTGAAACAATGCTTGTTATATTCATGATGTCAGTTCGCACCTGAAGCTCAATCTTAATGGAATTAATATCAAATCCACGAAAAAAAACAACACCCTCATTTGATTTTAAAAGTGCTCCAATAAACCAGTGCGTTTTGCTGTCTTTTTTAATAAACGAACATTCGCAGACGCCTTTATTAATAAGAGATTCTAGCTTTTGTTTAGAAATATCAGAAAAAAACTTTCCTTTTATTTCATTAAATGTATAACCAAGTGTTTTGATAAAATTTTCATTTGCACCAGACAGCATTCCATCAGAGGTGAAGACAGCAGTAACTTCAACACGATCAAAGGCCTCATCAGTAGGCATCACTTCAAGATTGATTTCTTGTAATTCTGTAACAGTCTGCATGCAAGTTCTCCTATAAAACAGAGCACTATTGCGCTCTAGTATTTTTCATTCACTTAGACATGTCGGAAATGCTTAAAAAAAGCTAAATATATTAGATTGATGTATCACATGTTACACAATACGATCACTTTGTCTATGTTGATGTGTAAAAAAAGCCACCCCCAACAAGAGAAGATGCGCCTTAATGTGGTGCCGAGGGCCGGACTCGAACCGGCACGCTCCTTGCGAAGCTCAGGATTTTAAGTCCTGTGCGTCTACCTATTTCGCCACCCCGGCATGAAGATATGGGTTTTTACCAAAAGCGCCAAAGACGCCTGCCCGAGTACGCGTATCAAGTCCCGGCTTCAAATGGAAGCTCTTTTTTGCAACAAACAAAAATCTATGTACTCCGAGTGCTTTTTCCACCTCAAGACACAAGCAAGACCCACTCCCTATCAGGGCAGATGAGCACTGCACGAGCCAAGGCTGCCACGTGAACTCAAACCCCCTCCTCAGGCCCAGAGAAGTACATCACCCTGCTCTCCTCATGATGCAACACCCTATTATTTTGAATCCATATGCATTGCGCCTTCCCAATCGTCACCAGGAGGGCTTATCTGGTACCCCTTTGTTCGCTCACGCATCATAGCGGCAGTCTTATCCCCTTGAGCAGCGCACACATCAAATAGATCAATTGCCTTCTCCCAGTGACGATGGCGGTATGCATCAAAAGCCTGAGCATAGATAGCACTAACCCCATAAAGATCAAGACCCATAATTTCGATAGCCTGAGTCTTCCCTTTGACACACACAAAATCAAGAGTCATAAATGCTTCTTGCATCATTGCTGCAGCAACCGTTGCACGTGTCGATAATAACGCTACACAGTATGTTTTTGTGAGACTTTCAAGCCGTGACGCCAAATTAACATGATCCCCAATCACCGTGTAACTGAACGCCTGGTCAGAGCCCATGTTTCCAACATTCACAACACCAGAGTGCACCCCAATACCAATAGCTACAGAAACCCCATACTGCTGTGAAAATCTCTCCTTATGAAGCTCGAGAGCCTCGAGCATAGCTCGTGCCGCACGAAGCGCCTGGGCCGCATGATTCGCGACAGGGAGCGGTGCACCCCAAAACGCCATTAACGCATCACCAATATACTTATCAAGTGTCCCCTGGTGATCAAAAACAATTTTTGTCATGACACCAAGGTAATCATTCAAAAATGCAGCAAGCTGCTTGGCATCCATTTTTTCAGAGAATGTCGTAAATCCGCGAATGTCTGAAAACAAAATAGTCAGCTCTTTTTTTTCACCACCTAGGCGCAACTCTTCTGGATGTTCCATGAGGGCATCCACAACATGCGATGACACGTACTTCGAAAATGCCGATCGAACAAACTTTTTACTTGCTTCTTCATGAAGATATTTTGAGACCATAAGAAGCGTAAAAATTCCAAGTAACTCGATATACAAAAATGCGGTATTAAGATTACTATTTGCGAATGAAAAAATACTCACATCTCCAATCATCAAAAAGATCATTAATACAAGAAACGACCCTATAGAATACTTTGCTGTTAAACGCATCATCATGACGATAAAAAGACCACCAAGAACAAGACAAGCAATCACAACAAAAAAAGCATCATCACTATAAGCGTTCGCCGAGAGCAGTGTATCAAGTGCAGCTGCATGCCCATAGACACCTGGCACATGAGGATTCAGAGGAAACCCCCGCATATCATAAACACCAATTGCTGAAACACCTAAAAATACATGAGCATCTTTCAAATCTTCAAATGGCTCATTTTTAGTCAGCACATCAAGAGCTGAAATAGTTTTATACTGATCAAAAGATCCTCGTACATGCATCTCGATTGCTCCCGACGCACTAACAGGGATCTGCTTCCCATCAACCATAAGTTCCTGCATACCATAAGGTGAAAACCCTACTTCAATTTTTTTGCCTGCCGCCATTGCCATAGCTACTGACAAAGAAGGATACAGCTTTCCTCCTGCCATAGCCCCTAACATAAATCGTCTAATAATACCATCGCTGTCCAAAAGCGCATTCAAAATACCAACATAGGTCACTTTATCTTGAAATAGTGGAATATTTTTTGTCGCCGCAACAAACGAATAAAGAGGAGTGCGATCAACCTGCAATGAAGGAATAGTAATTGTTTTCATTAATTGAATCGAATCTTGAAAGTACGCTTTTGATTCAGGATCCAACACTGCACACTCATCCGCTTTGTCATATGCAGGCTGACACACCATGTCAGAGACCCATCCGAGTACAATCTGATTGTGGTATTTTGCCAATTCTTTTGCCAAAAAGAGATCTGTTTCAAATTGCGCAGTATCAATATTTTTCTGTGTTTTTAAATAGCTCTGAAGCTTTTCTGGGACTCGAACATCTGTCTCAGAAAAAACAATATCAAGTGCAAGATAAGCAGCTTTTGATTGAAAAATCCTATCAATCAACACAGCCACAACATCCCGATGCCAAGGCCATCGCCCTATCTTGTCGATTGATTCATTATCAACTGCAACAATAACAATTTTTTTATCAAAATTTTCTTTTTTCTTCCATGCAAGCTTTAGTCCTGTTACAACCTGCACAAGAGGATCAAAAAACTCACTCACATGCTCAATCTTTCGCGCAACCCCATGATTCACATACATATGAGTACGACCGATTCGCACCTCATGCGTCAGAATGCACATAGAGGTACAAACAAGTACAATGCCCCAGGATACGAAAAAAGAAGACTTCATACCATCATAGTCGGATACATTTCATTTTATCTTATACAAAACCGATACATTGTTGACATACTATGAAAACTATCCTTATTGTTGATGATGAAGAGATGATCGTTGAAATTATCGAAGAATCACTCTCAGAGTTCCGTATCTTCACAGCGCTTAATGGAGAAAAGGCATGCAGCATCCTTCGTTCAGAAAGAATTGATTGCGTTCTCTGTGATCTTTCTCTGGGCGATATGTCCGGCATCGATGTCTATCATGTAGCCAAAAGTCTCACTCCATCTCCACAATTCATCTTCTTAACTGGTGGTGTCAATAATGAAAATCATCTTGCTTTTTTTAAAAAAGAAAATCCGCATACTCTTGAAAAACCAATTTCAATTGCTGATATTAGAAAAAAAATAAAAAGCGTGCTTTGTGTCTAAAAAGCAAAGTACCCATTAGGGTATTCTGCACTTATTCCTTCAATAGCGGTCGCTATTTTACGTCCATAGAAAAAAGGAAAACCCCAATCAAACATAGGAAATCCAGCGCTTCCGCCATAAGCTGCCAAGAACGGAGCAACGAAAAAACTCGAATTAAATGTATCATTAGCATTTTCGATAGTAAAAGATACATTTTTTGTCACTACTGCATCATTCGATATAATGGTAGCCGTTTTTTTGACTGCGGATGATGGTGTAAAAAAATGACTAGCATTTTGCGACACTGATGCATCGGTCAAATCAATAGAGTTAGATCCGCTATCTAGAAAAGAACCACTTATGGTAACTCCATTGTAAATGGTTGTCAGATCTCCATAAGCATCCAGAGGGAAAATCGTTATGTCTGAAATAGTATTATTGGACTGCGTATTGATACCCAACACAAGAGCTCCTGTAGCAACCATACCATTCGCTGGCGTACTTGGCATCTCCAGCAACACTCCATTATTGTTAACCGGCAACAAGGAGACAGGGTTTGTTACCTGACTTGTGATACTTATCGACGCACTGACACACGAAGCACCTGTGCACGCATAGTACTGATGATTATTGACAATATCGGCGCACTCAATCCCACAGTCAGCAGCCATAATACCAACGCCCAAAATACCATTAAAACCAGCACCAGATGGACTGATATCAGATCCAGTACATACAGATGGCCTGGTCCCAAAAGAGCTATCGATCACCTGAATAGGCACCTCAACAGCCGACTCCCCCCCCAGGACAACATTTGCTAAACGAATATCTCCCCAATCAGATCCCGACCCAAACGTGACGCATTCTGCATAGACCCCTGAGTCTGCTGCAATACTCGGAAGCGTCACTGTGATAAGACTTTTAAAAATACGCAATCCCGCACTCCCTGTATCAACAAGGATATCGTCAATCGTTTGACATTGAGTAGGATCACTTATGGCACAGATCGTGACCGAAGTGCAGGGCTCATTCAAATAGCCATTGTGACCACAAACACCCTGGTGAGCCACCTTCACCTTCATCACATTCGGCCCCGAAACATTCAGAGAGTACTGCTTTTGTTGCGACGCATTATTAGCGCAACCCACTAGAAGCAGAACACTAAAAATCCACATGAGACACACCTGGAGGCAAGAGCGACGGCACATATGCTTTTCCTCGAACATGATGCATACGCCCAGTCAATTCAAGAACAAGATCGTCCCCAACACCCCTCTTCACACTCCTATGAGGCACTAATCCTGGATCATTGTATTCACCTAAAATCTGTTGCAATTCATAATGATGTTTACCTTCCCAACACACTGCAAAAATGATATTTTCCTGACCAAAAAACTCACGCAATTCACCAGACTCATAGGTACTGACAAGCACCCTATAGGCAGAATTACCTGAAAGCTCAACACGACGAGCATCCTGAACATTTGCAACGTTTTCACCAATAAAAGCATATGAAACAAGAGAAAATAAGAGCAGCATACCCCCTTATCGGCAGCAGAAAGCTAAAAATCCATAGGAGACACACCTGGAGGCAGGAGCGACAGAACATAAGCTCGTCCCCGGATAGATCGCCCACGTCCAGTCCATTCAAGAACCAGGTCGTCTCCGATACCCCGTCTCCCATGACAATAAGGCGTCAATTGTAAGTCATAATACACACCCATAGTCTCCCGGAACTCATGGTGATGCCTACCTGTCCAGCGCACTGCAAAAATAATATCTTCTTCACCAAAAAACTCGCGCAACTCATAATGTCTCGTGATGCTGACAAGCACTTTATAAGCAGGATTATCAGAAAGACTCATGCGACGCGCATCGCGAACATCAGCAACATCTTCACCTAGGTAGGCATACGAAATAAGTGAAAAAAGAAAAAGCATCACTCAGCCTTCACGACAAACAACATTGAGGATATTTTTAGGTATTCAATTTTGACACGTCGAGTCTTATTTTTTCCCGAACCACACATAAACTAGCCCCCACGCTATGTTACTAGAGACACATTGAAACAACTACTTCATTGAGCCTAAAATGAAAATATGAAGGACGAATCGCGCGATATCTACCTACAAGATTTTAGTGAGCGATCAGTAGAAAAAATAAAGATTCGCTCCTTGAGTAGGCGAGACCGATTGCTGCGCGCACTAAAACTAGGCGGCGTCTGCATTGCGCTGACATGTGCAGCGCTCCTCATCCCCCTCATCCACTTCCTCCTTGTCCCCATACTTCTGATAGGCACACCTTTCTTTGCATTTAAAGTCTATAAACAAGAAAGTGCTCTTATAAGAAGCAAAAGTGCCTGCCCCTCATGCCATAAACCTATTACCAAAGGCCCATCATTCCCGAACAATAACCTCTGCACCCACTGCCAGCGCGAAATAAAGATGATGAAAATGGTCGGAATTGATACAAAAAAAATGGTTGGCTCGACTGGGATTGAACCAGCGACCCCTACCGTGTCAAGGTAGTGCTCTCCCGCTGAGCTACGAGCCAATAGGAGCACTGAATCTATGTATATTGGTCTCAGATTGCAAGCTCAATAGAGCTCAACATCATCATTTTCTTGAAAATTTCCGCCTGTATGAAGCGTAGCAATCGCCGCATCATTACCAACAAACTCTAAGACCTCAAGAGTCCCCTTGAGTTGACCTGGCGACCGCCCCAAGTAAAGGCCATTTTGTGTATCATAGACATCCTCTCCTTGACTGAGCACTTTCAGGATATCACCCAGTGTCAATCCTGAAGCCTTACCAGCATTAAGCACATACTGCACGCCAAGTACTTTAGCTATACGCCCCCTCCACACCATCTTATCCAAAGAGCGGAAGAAATTAGGAAGCATCTGAGCTACACTGTCCTGAATTGCCTCTTCAAAAAGCTCAGATCGCTGAGAATCTGGCTGACTGCTCATCGCTAAAGGCGACTGCTCGTTAACAAAATACTCATGGCTCTTCGCTTCTCCATGACAAGACAACGAAATAAGCTCTCTACCAGTTTGCACATCAAAAAGTTTGGCATCCACCTCAAGAGAAGCGACTGCATCACGATCCCGAAAGAGTGTCGTATCCTGCGCCACTTGACGCCTGAAATGAACCTTAGAAACTCGCCCTAAAACTACAGCAGAAACCCCTAATCGTCGCCCCTCCCTAACAAGCTGCTCCACTTTAATACGATCCCCATCTAAAAAAACGTCTGTTGTCATATCAGAACGCATGTCAGCTTGCGCTAAAACCCGCAAAGAGGCCCCCAGTCCCCTGCGCATCTGCTCACTGGCATAGGCACCGAGCTGTGAATCCAAAAGCGCCGTCTTATTGGCAAAGCTAAAAACCGCGCATCTCTTCTTCAACCCCCCGTCAGGCTCCTGCTGCACTTCAGGGTGAGCCAATGGCGCTAAAGTATGACCTACCTGTGGCAACTGGCATGCTGTAAAAAGCAGTAAAACAATGGGATACATATGCAAATCGTACTATGAAGACACAAGACGAACAATACCAATCACTTCAGTTAAATATACTGAAAGTCGGATTCCACCATGAGTAGCCAAGTCGAGTAATCAAATAGAACTAAATTTCCTCATATACTTCTACTACAAATAGCACTTTCTATCCTTTGACGTACGTCAATTTGTCGGCACTATAAAAAACGTAGAGATTACTCTATCACCCCTTTGTCTTATGCACCACGTTAGCACGTGTAAAAGCAAAATAACCATGCTCCATGACCATAAGTGCAATCAGCGACCGATGCCATACCCGCATTCTTAACAAGATCTCATCAGGAAGCAATCAGCCGTACAACTTGAGGACCAAAAAGTTTTTTGATCGCACCAAGAAAGCTCGGAGTCGCCTCAATAGACAATGCCTCTGGCACCTGAAGCATTGAACGGAATTGAGGCGCATCAAAGACAAGCTGTACACGCACCTTACCTCTCTCAAGAAGCATGAGGCGCTTCAACTCTCGCAATTGATCCGGCGTTACCTGATGCATATCAACACGAATCTGCACTGCTTGAATCTTCATATGTTTTGAGGCCAAAGGCTCTACATGCTTAGCAAGCATTTTTATTTGGTCGTCTTTAATCTCAAGCTCAGCTGTAACAACAACAGGCTCAGCATCAATCACTGCCCGACGAGCGCCTTCTGCACAAACAGTAAATGCTTCAGGGAAAAAGACGACTTCCAATTTTCCATGCGCATCTTCGAGCTCAGCAAAGGCCATACGAGCACCTTTCTTTGTTGTCACCTCCTTAAACTGGGTCATAATGCCAGCAAGACGAATAGTTGATTTTTTGGGAGTACCACGACTAACTTTACGAATCTTCTCTGTAGACCAGCCTAAGACTTGCTCACAGATCTCCTGCCAACTGTCCATAGGGTGCCCGGAGACATAAAAGCCAACAACCTCACGCTCACGAGCAAGCTTCTTGGACAAAGCCCAATCTTCTTCCTTTTTGAAAATCTTATTCATTGGCGTATAAAGCTTCACCTGATCCTGTGTCAACTCATCAAAAAGAGAACTCTGTCCAAGCTCACGCTCTTGCTGCTCATCACCTGCATGCTCAAGGACTGTTTCTAAAGACGCAAAAAGACTAGCACGATTCACTTCAGCAATGCTATCGAGAGCACCTGATAAACAAAGCGCCTCCATAACCTTTTTATTGAGCTTACGGGTAGCGACACGCTTACAAAGATCCAATACACCGGTAAAAGGACCATCTTTTGCACGCGCCTCAAGGAGTGCATCCACTGCAATACTCCCAACACCTTTGATAGCTTCAAGTCCAAAACGAATACCACCTGATTTCTCTACGCTAAACTTGCGTTCAGAAAAATTCACATCAGGAGGAAGGATCGCAATACTATGTTGACGAGCATCATGAATGTATTTGGTAATTTTTTCCGTTGTATCCATTTCTGTCGTCATCAAAGCTGCCATAAAGGCTGCTGGATAATGCGCCTTTAAATATGCTGTTTGGTACGTCAAAATACCATATGCCGCTGAATGAGATTTATTAAAACCATACTCGGCAAATTTAGCCATAAGATCAAAAATAGCTTCAGCCTTCTGAGCTGCAAAGCCCAGCTTCTCCGCGCCTGAGACAAAAAGAGAACGATGCTGCGCCATCTCATCGACTTTTTTCTTACCCATAGCACGCCTCAAAAGATCGGCCTGACCAAGCGAATAACCCGCAAGCTCTCGCGCTATCTGCATGACCTGCTCCTGGTAGAGAATAACGCCATACGTGTCCTTCAGAATGGACGCAAGAGCTGGCACATCATAGACAATAGGCCGCCGCCCATGCTTACGCTCAATAAAATCATCCACCATCCCTGAACCGAGCGGTCCAGGCCGATACAGAGCATTAATAGCAGTCAGATCCTCAACTGATGAAGGTGCCAAACGCGCACAAAGATCTTTCATGCCTGAACTTTCTATCTGAAAAACCCCATCCGTATCAGCCGACCCAATGAGAACAAAAACAGCCGGATCATCATAGAGAATCGTTTCCAACAAAAACTGGCTCTCGGGCGAACCAGGCTCCGCAATGCGGCGCACCATCTTGACCGCATTATCGATCACAGTCAGCGTCTTAAGCCCTAAAAAGTCGAATTTTACCAGCCCTATAGTCTCAGCAAAATCTTTATCAAATTGCGTGACCAAATCACCATCACGCCCTACATAAAGAGGACAGTAACTAACAACCGGCTTTTCAGTAATAATAACGCCTGCTGCATGTAGCCCCGCATTGCGATACAACCCCTCAATACGCTGCGCTGTCTGCATGACTTGTGCTATTTTAGGGTCAACCAGCATGCGGTCACGGAGTTTTGGCTCCTGATCAATAGCCTTTTTGACCGTCATATCTAGCTCATCCGGAAAAAGCTTAGTCAGCTGATCAGTCTCGCTAAACGAAAGTCCAAACACACGCCCAACGTCACGAACAGCGACTCTCGCCTGCAATTTTCCAAATGTAATGATCTGACATACATGATCTGAGCCGTACTTGCGGCTCACATAATCAATAACCTCTGATCTGCGCTCCTGGCAAAAATCAACATCAAAATCAGGCATACTAATACGCTCTGGATTTATAAAACGCTCAAAAAGCAGATTGAATTCAAGAGGATCAATATCAGTAATACGCAAACTGTAAGCAACAAGAGAACCTGCGCCTGATCCACGACCCGGACCAACAGGAATGTCATTTGTTTTAGCCCAATTAATAAAATCAGCCACGATAAGAAAATAACCAGCAAAGCCTGTCTGCACAATCATGGCAAGTTCACTATGTAATCGTGCATCATATTCTGGACGTTTTGATCCCTTTTTTACAAATCCTGGCTCTGTAAAACGCCTCTCAAGGCCTTTTTTTGATTCAGCCACAAAGTAGGCGACCGCATCAAAATCTTCCTTACAAACGCCTTCAGGATAAAATTGAGGAAGATGATAGATCTGACGACCCTTAGAATCACGGAATTGAAAATCAAGGTTGCATTTTTCAGCGATTAAAACAGTCATATCGCAGGCATCAGGGAATCGAGTAAAACTTTCCCGCATGCGCTCTTCTGATTGGAAATAAAAACTTGCTGGAGACAAACTCTTCGGCCGATCAGGATCAAGATTACGCCCATGTTCAATACAAGCAAGCACCTCGTGCGCATCTGCGTCACATGCCTCTAAATAATGACAATCAGCTGTTGCAACAAGCGGCACCCCTGAACGCTGAGAAAGCGCAAGCATTGCTTCATTGACCTGCTCTTGCTCAGGCATGCCTGTATTTTGAATCTCAAGATAGAAATTATCACCAAAGCGTTTTTGAAACCACACCAAGGATGCCATGGCTTCTTCTTCTTGCCCCATAAGCAAATTGTAGGGAATTTCTCCCTTCAAACATCCCGATAAAACAATAAGCCCGTCCCCATAGCGAGACAAAAGCTCCCTATCGACAATCGCCCTTGGACCCATGGACTGCTTTTGTAGAGGAGCGGCCGTTTTATAAGAAGCAGTGACCATCTGACAGAGGTTTTGGTACCCCAGAAGCGATTGACACAAGACAACCAAATGATGTGCAGGGATCACATGCTGACCACTCATTGATGGTGATACGACACGCCCAAAAGGTGCATAATAAAGCTCACAGCCAATAAGAGGCTTTATGCCACGCTTTTTCGCTTGCTGATAAAAATCAATGGCCCCAAAAAGATTATGCGTATCGGTCATAGCCACAGCCGGCATACCGAAAGCGACACATTGGTCTAAGAGCGCATCAACATGCAGCGCACCTTGAAGGAGACTATACTGCGTGTGAACGTGAAGATGCACAAAGGCCATAGCACCTATTCACTATCTTGGTCATCAGAAAACTCATACTGATCATCGTTATGGCGCTTTGCGCCAGGCACAAATCCATAGTATTTTTTTGCATCAGCCACATAATGAATCGCACTTTGCCTAATACGTGTGCACTCCTTATCATCAAGGGCACGAATAAGCCTCGCAGGCGATCCATAAATCAAGCTACGAGGAGGAAAGATCTTCCCTTCTGTCACTAAGGATCCAGCTCCTACAATAGAATTCTCAGCAATCACTGCGCCATCCATAATTATTGAGCCCATGCCAACCAAAACACTATCATGAATGGTGCAGCCATGCAGAAGCACCCGATGCCCTACTGTCACCCCATTCCCAACAGTCAAAGCCCACTCATCACGTGTTACATGCAGAACACTTTGATCCTGGATATTTGTACGCTGCCCAATATGAATCTTATGCACGTCGCCACGCACAACACACTGAAACCAGATACTCGATAATGCACCTACATGCACATGACCAATAACATCAGCAGAAGAAGCCACGAAAGCTGTCTCATGCACGTCTGGCCAAATCCCCTGGTACGCAAGAATCATAGCAATTCTCCAAACAAGCTAAGTCGTGACGCACGCGTAATGCGCACCTTGACATACTGACCACGCAAATCACGAGGATTTGGTGCAAGCTTGATCATTTTAAAGCACGATGTTCGCCCTATCCATCCATCTTTTTGCGCATTTTCCACAAGAACCTCAACTTCTTTGCCTACCATTGCTTGAAACTTTTTCTTAGAAATTTCTCCTTGAAATGCTAGTAACTCATTGAGTCGAGATTTTTTCTCCTCAGTACTCACATCATCAATCATCTGTTCAGCCCGCGTCCCAGGTCGCGGAGAATAGGCAAAAGCATAGACCTGATCATACTCAACGCACGCTAAAAGTTCGAGCGTTGCTTCAAAATCAGCCCGTGATTCTGTTGGAAAACCAACAATGATATCACTTGTGATACCAATATCCGGACAAAGGGTTCGCAATTGCTGCATCTGTGCAAGATAAGGCGCAATCTCATGGTGACGCCCCATTTTTTGCAAAATACGATCTGATCCGCTTTGGACAGGCAGATGAAGATGGTGCGCAAGTTTTGTTAAAACCCCATACATACCAATAAGCTCGTCACTGCAATCAAGGGGATGACTTGACGTAAACCGCACTCTCTTCAACGATTCAAGCCGGGGATCGTGCTCCAGTGCCACTAAAAGTTGAGGGAAATTTTCATCTCCTTCCCGAGGCCCAACACGCCCTATCTGGTTGGTAAGCACCCGTGGCGACCGACCTTGATGCTCTCTATTACCCTTCCCAAAGGAATTCACATTTTGCCCTAAAAGGGTCACCTCGCGCACACCCTGCTCAACAAGCACTGCAACATCATTCAAGACTTCCTGAATCGTCCGGGACTTTTCCTTCCCACGCGTAAATGGAACAATACAGTATGTACAGTACTTATCGCACCCCTTCATGATATTAACATAGGCCTGAGCACTAGGAGCCGCAAGATGCGTATGATGGACATAAGGCACATCACGAGCATCGTGTTTTGTTTCTATAATACGCTTCTCACCCTGTTGGGCACGCCAAATAATCTGAGGAAGTTGACCAATACTATCAGTACCAAGGATAAAGTTGAGATGAGGGGCGCGAGCAAAAAGGCTTTCTTTCTCAAGCTGACCCACACACCCACCTATACCGATCAAAGGCAAGGTCTCTTTAGTTCTTTTCTTAAGACGTCGCAACTCACCAAGAGCTGACACCACTTTATGGACAGCCTTCTCTCGGATAGAACAACCATTAAGAACAATGACATCAGCGTTGTCCATAACATCAGCCAAAGACATCCCTTGCTTGAGCAAAAGAGCCTTCATCTGATCGCTATCAGCAACGTTCATCTGACAGCCAAAAGTTTCTATATAAACGCTTCCTGAAAGCTGTGGAGAGTTTTGCATACTATCTGTGCTGGAGAGTATAGCTCAAAATCATATTTTCGACCAGTCCATAGATAACAAAGCTTCCTGTCAACCCAGCACCCTTAAGCATAGCCCAAGCAAAGGTCGACCAACGAAAGGCTGCCCACGCTGACAAGGCTGCATGGAAGGCAAAGAAAAAACTCATCCTTGCAGTCATCGCCTGGTAGTGCTCTTGAAAAATAGGCCTCGCACCATCCGGTATGAACGCTATACCCAACTTCTTTGTATGCAGCTCGATAGCTGAAAGGAGAAAGTCATTATTCTTGAACCAAAAATACCCAAGCAACCCAGCAAAAACGACTTCCATAATACTTGGCTGAAGTTTCAGCCACATACCTTTTTGAGTTAAAACGGCCACTAGCCCAAGACCAAGAAGAAGGGCATTCGATCCCCAGGTCAGAGAATCAACGTGCCCCTCTGAAAACCACTCCCATATGATCTCGCCTACTCCACACACGAGACCTGCAACCATCCCAAGAGTAGGTCCATAGAACGAATCAATAATAGCGAAGAGAACTACAGGAAGAACAACACCAAAAAGAAGAGCCCACATAGATACTCACTACCCTGAGCGATAACCCTTAGGCAAGCTGGATTCTTACGAGCCAACCTTCATCGAGGGGATCCTGCTCAACATTCTCAGGATGATCCACCAAACCATCATTAACCTCGAGCACGATGCCTTCAAAATGACCCATCACCTCATAAGAACCTGACTCACCATTGAGCGTAGCAAGTGGCGTACTCTCATCGATTTTTTCGCCTTCCCCTACAAGTTCGACGCTCTCTAAAGAACCAATCTCAGAGATGACACGGTCCGTAACACCCACCGTAACAACCCGGCCAGCTCGAACAACCCAAATACGCCCATCTTCCAATTCCTCTGTAATGCGCACCATACTTCCCCTTTGCTTAAGGGTGCATGAGTTCTAGTACAAGCGCAAGCGTCAACTCATTGACTCTTTGTGCAGACAGTCTCTATAAGAAGATCCCTTAATGCTCATGAAACCCCAAAACTCCACCGCATCAAGTCATAAAAAAATTGACCGTATGCGTTATTTACTATATAATGCAGCCCATGCGTCTCCTCGTGATAACATTTCTTATTGTTTCTGGATGTAGTGAAAAGCCAACACAAGAAGCCATGACACTCGGTATTGCTGGCCCCCAAGCAGCCCACGAGGCCCTCAAATTCAAAATCATGCAACAATCGATCCCAGGACTCACAATTGATCCACTAGAATCTGATCACTTCACGATCCATTTTGACAGCAAGCCAGGTCCCAGCAAAGATGGTTTATTCAGTTTTGGGCATGTAGGCAAAACAAGTCTCCAAGGCTCTATTAAAAATAACGTCGTATACCCACATACAGGCTCAAGTTTTGAGATGCTCACGGTACTCTGGATTCTTGAAAAAAGCTATTCAACCGCCCTCCGTGTTTTTCATCAGATCCAACCTAACCTGAGAAAACAACTCGCTCAAGCAGGAAAATTACCTGTTTTATACCACCCTAACTTGGAAACTGCAGGGTTTAATTTTAGTAATGAGGCAAGAGATAACGCATTTTTTGCACTTCTAACAAATAAACGCCCATGCATTATACTTGTGCCATCAACTACCGTGACCAAAGTTCCACTAGCCTCAAATATTCAAATTCTCGCGCATGAGTTCGGACATTATATTTTTTCAATAATATTTCCTTTCAATGAAATTCATGAAACTTTTTTAATACAAGGCCTCAATGAGTCATTTGCTGACTTTATGAGCTTTGCAGTCACTGAAAACACAAATATTCTTGGTGGAATGCTCTATAAAGATGACGTCATAAAAATAGGTCATCAAAGAAACTTTTCACTTGCACCTTTTACTTTGAAAGATCACATCGAAAACGATAACATATGTCACAAAACCCATAAACACTGCTGCCATGGCACCGCTATTGCTGCGGAATTTTACAAGATATACCTTGATAAGGTCAAAAATGGCATGACGCATGAGAAAGCGTGTGCCTGTATTTTTGATCTCTATATTCTTTTAATCAACTATGTTTCAAATCGTAAATTCATAAATACAAACAAATTTAATGAAAGTCATCACGACCTCATACTGCGTGCATTCAAAATGATACTGAATGATAAGGGATTTACATTATGAAGGTGCTCTTTATCGCTCTTACTGCACTCGCTCATCCATCAATCATATTAGGCATAGGCATAGTAGGTGCACCTAACAAAACATGGGGCACAGAAGGTCTCCTCGGACTTCGAACAAACGCCTTCTCTGGCGCCTCTCTCACCTACCAGCTTCGCTATGGAAATACATCAAGTGCACATCAGCCTCTCGCGGGCGGACTAGACATCCAGCATCAAGATAATTCCCTAGGCCTTGAAATAGCCATTGCCTCACTCACCAACAACGGACTCACACCTACCCTCACCTTAGGTGGCGGAGCTATCTCCAGAACAACGCATGCGACAGCCGACAAAATCATCAGCAATACGGATGCTCTCAATGTCTCACACATTATTCCTTTTTTCTCAGCCCAGGTGGGAGCATCACTCAATTTTGACCCCACATTCGCCATTGAGCCCTTCCTCAGGTCGGCAAAAAACTTCTCCGACCCAGGCCTCCTCTGGAGCTATGGCGCAACGGCAAAAGTACACCTTTAGCTGTCACTTGAGACGCATCCACATAGCTACATAATTTTGTCAGATATTCCGATACAAATGCATGAGAAAAAAGACTCTCATAACAATGATCTCCATTTTCTTAACAGCAGAATCAGTAGCAACAGGGGCTGAGAGCCCCACTCCAGCTATCCTAGGAACATCTGCCACGACTCAAGCTACCACAAACAACATGGGTATGATGGGTGGCATGGGCGGCATGGGCGGCATGGGCATGATGGGCGGCATGGGCATGGGTGCCCCCACAAATTGCGAAAACTCATCTCATGCAGCAGGAACACAGTACGGCTGCGCTGGTACAGGAGCTCTTATTACTGGCGTACAAATGACATCTATGATGGCTCAGCAAAGCGGCTCAGCTATTGTTGCAACTATAGGTAACGCAAATGCAATGGCAGCTCAGCAAAGCGGCAATATGCAAACTATGCTCAATAATCAAGCAAATAGCATGGATGATGCCGCGTACACACAGCTGGCTATTGGCGCCGCTCAACTGGCAGCAGGCGCACTCGAAATGGGATTAGCCTCACAGCACAGCAAGAATGCTACAGCCTTTCAGGGAGCAGCGCACGCTCAACTCTTAGGGAAAGACGGAAGCACAGACTTTACATCTACAGATAAAATGGCGCAGGATATCATTACAAATACAAATACAAAAGCAGCAATCGCATTAACAGCGGACACAAAAAAAGAGGCCGAAAGCACTGCTACAACCCAGATAAACGATCTTGCTCATAGGGCCTCAAATGAACAAGGAATGATCGCCTCCTCAGCCATGATTGCAGGCATGATGAGCCTAGCTCAAGGAGGTATGCAGATGGCCCACGGTGGACTTGGACTCCAATCTGCAAACAATCTTCGCCAACAAGCGGCAGCATATGCAAGCACCGATACAGCACCTGTAATCAGTGCCCCTAACCTCAATCCAACTGACTTATCCAACACTGCGCAGAGCGCTGGAGGCACCAATGCCATCACTTCTGACTCAATAGCGGCAAGTGGACCTGCATCAGCACCAAGTGCTGCACCAAGTGGAGGCATACCCAATCTTGGCCCTAGCTTTAATACCAATCAGCTCCCTCAAGGCATTCCATCTGGACCTCCAGCAGGGGCATTCACCATGGAACAAGCCAAACCACCTGAATCGGGCGCGGGCGATAACGCTCCTGGTGCAGGTGGCGGCACACAAGCATCAGCAGAAAAAGCACAAGAAGAAGCCCAAGGCAAACTGGCTGCAACGCAAGGAGGCTCAGGTTATTCTGCAGGCGGCATCTTCTCATCAGGCTCCACAGGTGGAGGGAAAGGCGCTGAAGGCGGCCCTGACCTCAATGCTCTGATGGAAAAATTCCTACCTAAAAAAGATGAAGGTATGAAACCCCAAAATAGCATTCTTGATTTTGGCCACGCAACGTCCTTATCTGATACAAATGCAGGTATTCTTGGTCCAGAAGGCAATATTTTCCAACGCGTCCATGACACGTATCAGCAATCCAATCGTAATAGCACTATCTAAAGATTCACTCTATAATCTGGAATATGTTGGTTTTTTTTATTACAGCATGCTTCGCTGCACCCAGCCCTTTGCCAAGTGTCGGCCTGAATAATTTTCAAACGCTCTGCAGCACAGTCCTCAGTGGCCCCTCAAATGCACCAAGCTACCAGTACTGTCAAGCTGCACAAAATGCACTCACTGCCTCAAACAACGATTCTGTCTTATGGAAGCTCTGGACAGCCGTTGGCGGTGTCTGTATTCTTGCGTGCGCCACTTCCTATGCTGGTGTAGATATGTACAATCAGTGGATTTGTGCGGCAACAGGTGTAGCAGCTGGCATCACAGACGGCGTTATGACTCAACAATTTATAAATGCCCTCTATGCGGTCTCAGGCGCAGTCTCTGGCGTTATAGTAAATAAATTCATGAGCGGAGCAAAAGAAGCAGGAAAAAAGACTGTCAACAGAGACCCAGGATCATGCCTTGCAGCGGCCTCTGCCGCCTTTATTGCTTATTCAAAATACACTGATATGAGCTCACAAAATGGGACAGCACTTTCTAATCTACAGTCAGTTAATAGCCTCTTGTCACAAGCAGCCCAGACCCAATCAGCATCGACATCCGGATCAACTGGCACGGCCTCAGCTGCAAGTCAAGTGGCAAGCGGATCAACAACCGGCGCCACAACAAGCTCACAAGCAGTGACAGCAACAGCGACAACAACTCCAAGTAATGGCTGCGGTACAACAAATACATCAAATATAACAATTCAATGCGCCCTTGCAGCTGATAGCAATCTTCCCCCTTACGTCGCAAGCATTCCTTTTGCCCAACAGTTTCAAAAAACATCCGGCACCAATCTTGGGGATTTCATGCGTCAAAGCCAAAATCCAACAACAGCTCTTGCTGCAACACTCGCAGGCTCCCTTCCTGCAGAGCAGATAGCCCGCGTAACAGGCGCCTACCAAAATATGCAGCAGCAGATGGATTCGGTATACAAAGGTGTCGGCGCCGCGCAAGCGCCAAAAGGTCCCGACATGAACGACATGCTTGCAACTGTGATAGGACAATTCACCCATAAAGCAGAGGACAAAATAAAGGGCACAGAAGAAATTCATTTCGGCTCCCCATCAAATGTGAATTTTGAAAAAAAAGCCGATGACCGCATAAGCTTGTTTGATCGTATCACGCGTGGCTACCAAACTTTCCATATTGAGGCAACCGAATGATTCTTTTTTTTATCATCACACAAAGCTTTGCAGCTCAAGTAGGCTCATCTCAAGCAGTCATCAATTGCGACTCATTCTGTAAAGAATTCGGCTCAACCCCAGGACTCCATAATGCGCTTACTGGCCGAAGCGGTTCCTGGTCATCCACAGACGACACTATCTGCGATGAGCTTGGTGTACCTACAGCCGCCACAAGCCTTAGTCTCGCAACAAGCACAGCTACCGTAGCTGCCGCCCCTGCACGTTTTGCAGCAAGTACGTTGTTTCATCAGTGTTCCCTTCCCTTTGGCGCGACCAGCTACCAGGCTCTCCAAACACTCGGCTTATCTGACAACGGAGCCATGTGCAGCAAACTCGGTACCTGGAAGACCCAGTGTCAATATGAAAATTCCCAAGTTGAAGTTGACTGCATTGCTTATAACCAGCTCGTCGGCCAAGGAACAGGAGCAAAAACTCTGGAGGGCGTCATGCTTGGGCTCGATATTACCACAGCAGCACTCTGTGGCACTGCCTGCACCCTAAGTGAGTTTCCGCTGTTTGCTGCAACATTTGAAATAATATGTGGCAGTACTGCAATAGCAGCTGGAGCAACGGAACTCGCCGAAGCACTCTCGATGGGCGGCTCACAAATTACTGACTACCTCAGTATGGCCGGAGGCGGCGTTGGCCTGGCAGGAGGAATCGCAAGTGTCGCAGGCGGCGCCTCTAAAGCGCACTCCATTAGAAATACACCAGCACCAGAACAAGGAGCAGAGGGGGCTGAGGACAAAAACAAAACCTTGAGCAAACAAGCCTGTGGAACAGCACTTGTTTTTGCAGCACTTGCTGGCATTAGATCCTACGAAATTTCTATATTTGACCAAACGGCAAAAAATCAGTGCAAAACCATCCAGGACCTCATATCTTCAGGAAGCAGCAGCAGTACAAGCTCGATAACCCCAAATCCAGTGGCATCATTTTCAGTATCAAAATCAACCAGTGTCGCAAGCAGTTCCACATCTGGATCTCCAGGAGACACCGTCACAGGGAGCACTACAACACCAACAGGTACACAGATGGCGAACTTCCAAAGCTGTCTACGAGGCTCAAGTGACCAATCAGTTGTCTCAGGGTGCGCAGCAATCAACGGCATCCCGTTAAGCACTATTGCTCAATCCAGCGCAGCCGATGCCCAGCACTTAACACAATCAGGAGTGCTCCCTCAAATGCTTGCTCAGACGCCCAATCTAGGTGCAGTGACCGACAGTGCCCTCAAAAATGGACCAGCCGCAACCCTTGCTGGAATGAGCGGTACACTTGGCGGTTCTTTAGCAACGAGTCTGAGTGATATTGCACAAGCCGCCGAAAAAAATGGTGCAAAACTCGCCGCAGCTCTCAAAATGGAATCTACGTATAGCGGCGGAGGTGGCAGGACCCCTGGCAATAGCACCCCTGCTGCCGCAAATAATCCTTTTGCTCTTTTTCAAACAGGAGGCGCTGCTGGCGGTACTGTTAGTCTAGAATCATTCAGAGGCATTCAAGAACCCAAGGATATTTGGCATATTGGCACGCAGATGAATATCTTTGAGATCATCTCAAATCGAGTCGAAAAAATCGCCCCTTACGTCACCATTGAGGAAAATCCATGATCTTTCTTATCTTTTTTCAAACCATCGTTTTTGCAGCACAGGTTGGTTCATCAAGTGCTGTTATTGATTGCGGTAGTTTCTGCCGGCAGTACGGCACGATCGTAGGCTCCCATACAGCACTCACAGGGAGGTCTGGGAACTGGTCAGCAACAGACGACAGCATCTGCAGTGAGCTCGGTGTCCCCACAGCTGCAACAAGCCTCAATTTACCTGCCAACTCGACAATAGCTCTTCCGACAGCTTTCAGTTCAAGTGCCCTCTTTCAACAATGCTCCCTACCTTTTGGCGCGACCAGCTACAGCGCACTACAAGCCATAGGACTGAACAACACCGCAGCACAGTGCGGCCGGCTCGGCGCATGGAAGACCCAATGCCAGTATGAAAATTCCCAAGTTGAAGTTGATTGCATTGCTTACAACCAGATGGTCGGTGGCCAGGGTGCTGCAAAAAATACGGACGAAGTCCTTATGGGCCTCGACATTACAACGGCTGCAATCTGCGGCACAGTCTGCATGACTGAAGCCCTCTCAGGAGGATGGGGTGATGTCGCCTGTGGCATATCTGCAACGACTGCAGGTACCGTAGAACTTGTCAACGCGGTCAAGATGACATCAGGCTCAAGCCTGATGGATCAAATCGCCCTAGGTGGTGCAGCCCTTGGCACAACAGCAGGCGGCATAACAAGTCTTTCAGGCGCTGTAAAACTCTTCCAACCTCAAACCCCTCAGACAAGCGCGCATGCACCAGCCACGCCGGTGGAGACAGATACTGCCCCTTCCAACCACACAGAGCCCCCGAATAAAATAGCGTCCAAATCCAGTTCTATCAGTAAGCAGGCCTGTGCAGCAGCAGCCATTTTTGCTGCTATGGCAGGCGTCCGAGCTTATGAGATCACCATTATCCAGCAAGCAGCACAATCACAATGCTCAACGATCCAAAGTCTTGCGTCACCATCAAATGCAGCGAGCATGACACCAAATCCGGCAGCAACGTTCTCGATAACACAAACAAGCGTGGCAAGCACTCCAAGCAATGGTAGCGGCAGCAATAGTAGCAGCGGCGCAACTGCTGGGACAACACAGAGCCCAACTGGAACCCAGATCGCAAATTTCCAAACATGCCTCAGGGGTTCATCAAATATTTCCGTTATAAGTGGATGCGCAGCTTCAAACAACATTCCGCTCAGCAGTATCCAGCAAGCTGCTGGTGCAGACGCCCAAGCGCTGAACCAAACTGGCGTACTTCCCCAGATGCTAGCACAGGTCCCAAATCTTGGCTCACTCACAGCAAACGCTATTAAAAATGGCCCTGCAGCCACATTTGCCGGTATGAGCGGTTCTTTAGGTGAGCCCATGGCATCAGCCTTGGGTGGACTCGCACAAGCAGCTCAGAAAGACGGCTCTTTTCTTGCCAAGAGTATGCATATGCAATCAACCTATGCAGGTGGCGGTGCCCGAACTGAGGAGAGCACCCCCGATCCTTTCAATCCCCTTGCAATGTTTCAAAAAAATGATCAAGCACAAGCAGGTCAATCTGAATTCCAAGCATTTGCAGGCACACAGTATGATATCTGGCACGAAGGCTCCCAACTCAGTATATTTGAGATCGTGACCAATCATATCAATACGGTTGCACCACAATTTGGAGAGTAGACAAGAGAAAAAAACTGATTTATCATGCTTCTTTGGGGATATAGCTCAGCTGGTAGAGCGCATCCATGGCATGGATGAGGTCCTCGGTTCGAACCCGTGTATCTCCACCAAAACTAAAAATTCTTATTTTTCTTATCCCTTACAAGTACACTACAAAGGGGACATAAGCCTCCCAGGGAGTACCGATGCTTGGATTTTATCTCTTCAGTATGCTAGCCAGTGCAGGCGTGACAATACACAATCACACCCCTTTTGTTATCTACAAAAAAGAAGCAAAATTGACAAAATCCCACCTTGCTCAGATACTGTCCGATGGTATCTGGTTTGAAAAGAAACTTTGGAATCCAGAACTCTTCATTCTTCGAACAAACGGCGAAGAGACAGCTCAAACAAAGACACGCATTCAGCACTTCCTTGAAGAGGGCGAAGAAAATTCACTTGTTGCAATACCAACTCTTGCCCTGCCTGAATCCGTCATCCTCACCATGCTCCGCCGTCCTGATATCCTGCCCGTCTTACGGCATTCCATGCGCCTCAATGCTCCAGACAAACCAGACACTCCCCATAAACCTTTTGGCGATGATGCATTGCTTCTCTTCCGTATTTATGAAAATGCAGGCACTGAAGCAACAATAAGCCCTGAGGCATCCATGATTGCTGACCTTGTCCTCACACCTCAAGGCCTAGAACCAGTATTAACACATGCCATTATTGAGGACCTTATTAGCTCCCCTCTTGACCCAGACCGTTATACCGCAGATACACCTCAGCTGGATGCAGTTACCTCAGAGTTCAAGAGGCGGAAAACCCCTGTTCTTCGCAAGATGTATCTCAAAGGGCTTCTGGCACTAACGCCGGAAATGTAGGTCCTCTTACTTCAAGTGCCTGACGGGCACTGTGCACATCCGGAGCATTTATGAGTTCATAGGCAAGGATGCACGCCGTCATGACCGCAGGATACGAGATATGCGCAGGATGCGATACAAAAACATCACTTGGTACGTCGACTGCACTGAGCACATGATCAAGTAACGCGGGGTAGACATCACCTCGTGATGCTACCATAACCGAATTTGGCGCAAGTTTTTTGGCATCATCAAATACCTTAGCATGCACTGACGTACCCCACGCAGTCAGAATAATATTACTGGAAGCGCCGCGTTCAAACGCTGCAAAAAGGGCGGCAGAAGATGTCTCTCCCTGCTCAGAAAAAGCCTGAATCCACGTTATATCTACAAATGGAATAAGCTTGTGCAAAATAAAAAGAATACTTGATCCACGCAATGACCCTTCTGGGCCCGTTTGGGACCAGGGATTCAAAAAATCAACGACAAATGGACGAAACTGAGGCGAAATCGATGTATCAATGACAGCAAGAGTAATTTTTTTGTGTACCTTTTTTGGAGCATAGTACTTGAGTCCATCTAAAACAGACTGTTTGATTTCAAATTGATGAGACTCAAAAGCACTCACATCATCTTCCTCAAGATCAACTGGAAGCTCCTGATGAATGTGCGCATTGGATGCAAAATTATGAATATCAGTAACCGTTTCACCAATGACAAAGGGACCACTAACGGCTGTCGCCTCAACATAATCTTCAGACTGTGAAGCATACAGTACCCGCAAAGAACGCGCATCTGCGAGCGCATAGAGTAGATCATTTTCATGAAGATCACTTTGCTTTCCTACATAAATCAGGTAACCATGAGGCAAAGTCGTCACAATCCGCCCATAAAAAGGAAGGAAACATGTCGCAGTATCAATTGCTTCAACAATTTTCTGTGGCAGAATATAAAGCAACGCTTCTTTCATGGCGAATTGGTGACTGAATTTTAGTTCTATATCACTCAATATACTGGAGCCATGCAAATCAAAAAAATACCCATGATGATTTGCTACAAAAGGCTTCACAACATTTCCTTGATGATTTTGAAATGTTATCATTCCTGCTAGTCGTGCAGTGGTGCGTTTCATCACTGCTTGACATCCACACCCAACACAAACACCTGCAGATGACGATCGAAAGAATTTCCCAAAGTAGCTAAATACCCTTCCCTGATCAAAAACACGAATTTTCTCTTGAAAATCATCCTCTTGAACACCAGACGGATCATTGTATGGCGTATGGCAAAGAGCCGAAAAACCATACATCCTTCCATGATTCACAGAAAAAGAACATTCTGTGATAGAGAGAGAAACCTTCGTCCCTTGAGGAACATGAGCCGCACCTTCAACCCTATAGGCACTCGCATGAATGACATTTTCTTCCATAACAAGATGAATGTTTTCTTTATGTAACAAACCACTCACAATGACATCCTGCATAGTCTTCTGCATGTTTATAATTGACCCATCAACAAGCCTCACAGAAAGCGCTTGCAAAGGATCAAGCTGCAAAACTTTACTAGGCGCACCAAAAGCTGTCAGAATAAAAAGTAAAAACATCTATTTATCACAGATATGAATAAAGACCCTATCTCCAGGCGCTGGCTTTTTTGTCGAGTAGAGCGAATCAAGGCGTCCAATACTTGATTCCATCTGCACACTGAGGACATGGAAAAGAGCAAGCAATTCAAGAATACAACCTTTTTGACATGCAATATCATTGTTTTTTCGATAAATCTCAAACATATCCCCAACACGAATTTCAGCTCGGTTACCCGCATCAAAGACAACTATGCCCGTCACCTCATCATAGGACTGCAATGACGCTTGCCAAGGAAGCGCCAATGGGATTGCATCAGCTGCAAGAGCCACCATACCCCGATCCATGATCTTTGTGAGTACATTTCCAAGGACTGTTTTATGGACGAAGTCAGCACCTGTTTGAATCATCCCAAAATTGACATCAAAATTGAGCTGAGAACCAAGACTATGACTGCTCGCACGCGAGGCAACGGTTGATACACATGAACCGTTGACGCACTCCCATAATGAGAACGCCATCATAATCTGCCCAATAGTGATTTTCACACTTCCGGTGAGCGTCGAAAAATTTACCAATTGACTCAATGAGCCGAGAGGCCTCATCGTCAAATGAAGACCCATCTGATCGTTTGAGAGACTAAAGTCAGTAATAGACGCACGCAATTCAAGATGCTTACCTGCTTCATACTCGACAATAGTATCACTTGGATCAAAGTGAGTTTTTGTACTAATTGCAGCAAGCAGCATGTCTCTCACATCAATAGAAATGTCTGCAACGACATTGCCAGGCAGCAGAAGCATCCCTGCTTCAATGGGAGGCACAAAAACAATGCGCCTTGGATCAGGTGCATGGAATAGAGGCACGTCAAGCTTTTTTTGCCCAGCAGCAAAAAGTGTTATTGACATAAGGACAAGAATCATACAAACCTCTTTTTTTTAGTGTATAAAGGATCCATATTTTTTTATACTTAAATAGTGAAGTTCCTCCCCTTACTCCTTCTACCTCTTGCCTACTGGATACTCCGCCCCATGGACCAGACCACACTCGAAAAAAACTTCATCCAGGCGCATCAAAATTATCCGTTTTTTTATCTCCTCACGCCCGTCCCTCACACCTTTCTAGGAAAAGAACTTTTTTTTGAATTACCGTACCGAAAGGGCCCCCCCTCCTATTTTGTTGACGGCATCCATATCGCTCTTTCTGAAACGATCAGCCTCATTTTTGAAGGACCAAAAACACCTGAATTCAGGAGTCATGAAACGCCAAAATTTTGGCAATCTTGCTTTGATAAACAATTCCGATCCTTCAGATGCAAGCGCTTTGTAACACGCGCAACTGAACGCCACCAAAAAGAGATGCGTGGGCATCCAACAATCACCTTTTTTCAAGAAAACACATTGATTGGATTCCGTATGGAATGGAGAGAGAGAAAAAAGAAAGAAATTCGCTACACACTCCTTTTGCCACACGGACCAGAACAGTCCGTTATTCTTAAAATCAAGGATGCCTCAATGAGCAGTGCTCATAGCGCAGAGCACCTAGTGAGCACCATGATCGCCGAAAGCGCAAGCTTCCAGGACCTCTCTGCCCTACGCGCTTATAGTCGAGAAGTCCTTAGACTACAACCAAAATTCCAATCCATGCACAATATGCTCATGAGCGCTATAAGTACAAGTCCCGATGTTTTTGATAGTTACTACCATATAGTACAAATGCTCCATAATAAAAAAGAACCTCTCTTTCAGAAAAATAGAGAAAATGCACGAAATTATGCCTACGATATCAACCAACAATTAGCGCAGCAGTTTCTTGCAGGTACCAACTAATGATTGAATCACTCCTCTTTCTTCTTGTCGGATGCACCAGCGGATCTCTCCCCTCTACATATTCAGCCACAACAAGCCTGACAACAGCAGCAAGCCCAACACCATCGCCATCATCGACCATTATGGCAGTCAAGATCATTTTTCAAAATAATACAAGTTCTGGAAGTTTTCCAACGTCTCCCAACGGTACAGCGCCCGGCGCAGGCAATGGACTGCAGGCAGAGACACTTTTTGCACCTGATGGCTCAACGGTTATTGCAACAGGTGGCCCAAGCGGCAGCAATTGGCCAAACTGGATTGCAAGTATTGAGCTTGGCGTCAGTGGATCTGCAAATACAGCTGCCACCAACGCCGACTGTGCACGCTTTGCAGGAAATGGAGAAGCTTCTGCTGCAACATGTAACTTTGCCGGCGTAAGAGCCGCCTGCGGAGCCCCATCTGGATGGTATCGAGTCAGCGAAGCAGACTGTAACTTGGGTAGTGGAAGCCCTACAGCAGGCTCTGGGAGCGACAGCGACGGCATCTATGTACGAGTCACATTGAATCGAGGGAGCGCGTACCTGGCACGTAATGAGAACATACTCGCTGTACTGGAATACTCAGCCACCGCACTTAACCCCGCTTCTCAAAATCCAACAAGCTGCTTTGGCGCGTCAGGACTGAACCCTGAAACATGTGCAGATTTTGTGTGGCGCGCCTACCTAAAAACAGCAAGCAGCGCAAGCGTCAGCTCCTTCTTTTTACTTATACCGCCTACTTTTTCATCGGTCCTCTCAGCAAGTGGCACAAGCGCAATCCAAACTTCAGGAACAACGCTCGCAACCCGGCAGTTTATCCTACCACTTTCTTCAGATCAATCACTCACCGTACTCCAGATCAGCCGAACAACGTCCCTTCTAGGGAATGCATCAAATAGCGCCAACCTCACGAGCTACTGTACCCTCAGTGGCGCATTCCCAGCAAACTCTCCTCTTTGTGCAGGTATTATACTTTATGGTCTTACGCTTTATCGTATTTAGTTTTTTTTCTGGGTGCGGTACGTACTCAACAATTGCCCCAAGCCCATTACCAACACGCACTGGTACAAGTGGATCAAACTATGCTGCCGTCAGACTGAGCTTCTACTATGCTGATTACTCCTCTCTTTCATCGCCTGACCCTCTCTCTGGATGTGCGGGTAATCTTATGACCTACTATGATCCCTATGCCATTTTACCATCTCCAAGCACTATACCCCCAGCGCCTTCTCCCCTACCAGCAAGCGCAACAAGCTCTGGCGAAAGCGTCATTCCATCATTTATTAAAAATGTCTCTGTCGATATTACCAACAGCAATATAAACTCAGCGAACAACTTAGCAATAAACTGCTCCTACGGCACATCATCAAGTGCACCACCTGCAACATCATGCGCAGCATTTGATGCCCCCACTCAGCCTGGAATACCAAATTTTTATGGCTCAGTCCTCCTCTATGGGGGGCTTGCAAGCAGTGATACCTTAGGCCTCGCCAGTAATAACTCTTCAGTAGCATTTGGCTACGCTTGTAGCTCAACTATTCTTTGTGAAACGTCTTTTTACGGTTTATCCGTCAATACACTTGCTGCAACCGCCGGCGGCACAGCCCTTACACCAGGCCTCACGAGTGCCACAACCCCTATATCCAGCTGGAATGCCATACCTGCAAACCAATTCAGCCAGGCGCCAGATGGAGGTATTGGCTCATCAGCTGCCTATGATCCAGGCCTAGAGAAAGTCTTGATCTTTGGGGGCATTGTCGCATCAACACCACTTGTATCAGGCATGCCAACCAATGATTCTTGGGTTTTTGATATGGCCGGTGCAACATGGAGCTACCATGCAAATAATGGCAGCTCAGCGACAGCAATGACCACACAGTCAGATGTGGGTGTCACAACTATGCTGAAAGCGCCAAATGGACGAGCACTCTTTGGCTACGTCGCAGCTCCAGGAAGCGCTATTGAATCATTTACATCAACAGGGCTTTCCGCACCCATTGATACAACTGACCGGATCCTCATGATCGGCGGCCTCGGACCATGCAGTAATGGTGTTTGTAGCGATGTCCACAGCCTCAACCCAACCTATGGCCCTGAGTATATTGATGTAGTAGCATTAGCTCCGGCAATACCTTCACCTCCTATTGGAAACCAGTGGCTTGACAGCTACCCATTACAAGTAAAAACAAATGCTGCAGTTGCCGTACCTACACTTGGAACGTCTCCACGCATCGCCTTTGGGACTGGTGTCCTGCTCAATAATAATCCAAACTCTTCTGGGCGTGGCGTTACCACACTGACAGCAACAGCCACACCTGGCGTCAGCTACCCTTTTATTATTGGGGGATTTACATCAAATCAAAATCTCAATACCCCCACAGGCGGAGCATGCGGTACGCTCGCAACCTGCGGCACGATGTCTGTTGGATTTAAATGGGGGTTCAATGATGTACCCGATGCGAATGCTTGCAATGTCCCCAACCTGCTCGAATCACCTTTCACCAAAATGGCGCCTATGTACTGGAAAACGCTCACAACGACAGCTGTACCAAATTTTGGAAGCGTTAATCTTCTGCCTGGCATCGGCGTCGCAACAACTGAAGCTGCAGCACCAGTGCCAGTGCCTGTTTCCGTACCTGCATCGATCCCCAATAGTGCCTTTAATCAATTTGTAACCTTTGGTGGATCCGACTGCCAGCAGTACCTCATTGGCGGTAGTGCATGCTCAGGGAGCCTCTGGCCCACGCAAAAAAATGCAGGCGCCTACTGGAGCTTTGGCATTGATCCACAGTATACGTTTCAAGCACTCAGCGCCGTACCCACAGTTATCACGATGGCCGGCACAGCACCTATCAACGCAGGTATGGCTGCGGCGCGTGGCCTCGATCCAAGTAAAAATCCTATCATTGTTGCTTTTGGAGGGATGGTTTCTAATGGCGTCGCAGATACAAGTAATAAAATCTACTATATGTACAACAATGGCGACGTACCAACATGGGCGAGTGTCACACCAACAGGCTCTCTTCCCCTAGAGGTAACAGAAGGCAGCCTTGTATATAGCCATATAACAGGCTCATTTTATCTTTTTGGTGGCTACGCAAATGGCACTGTACAAAGTGCAACATGGGAATTATCCTTCTCAGCAGGATCAAGCAGCTGCGGAACCGCAGGAAGTTGCGCGTTTAGCTGGCAGCAGCTCTCACCAACATGCTACCCTTCCTGTCCAGGCGCGCGTCGAGGACACAAAATGATTGAGGTCAATTACAATAATACAAGTACACCTTTTGACCCCATCTGTACGGACGCAGCGCCATGCTCACTCGGGATATTTATGGAAGGAGGCGTCACAAGCAGTACCGCAAGTCCTTATACAGATCGTTGGATGTTTGATCCAACTGACAGTACGGGCGGTCACTGGCAACTCATGACAGAAATGCCTCCACGAAGCTTTGCCGCAATGGCAGCTGTTGATTACACCGCAGGGAGCACCACTGTGCATCGAGCTGTCCTTTTCGGAGGAGAAACAGGCTTTGTGAACCATACATCCACTACTCATTATGTAGCGCCAACCTTAGGCGACACGTGGATGTTTGACTTTGATGCCCTCACATGGAATCGCGTCGCATTGTATGGGACACGGTACACGACAAGCACCGGACTCGGGAATCTGTCTGAGCTGAATGCCCGCGCAGCTGCCCTAACAAGTGACACGACAACCGCTGTACTCGCACCACCTCCCCTCTCAGGGGCATCCATGGTAACACGCCTTGTGCATACCATTCCTGAAATATTTCTTTTTGGTGGACGCTTAAAATCAGGGCTTTACAATACATTTGATCATGTCTATAAATTCTGCGCTGGCACAACCGGCGAAAAGCCAGCAACATCAAGCTACACATTAAAATCAACAGGTACTGATGACGCTTCATGCGATGCCTACTCGAGCTCCAATAATCCAAACTCAACGAACCCGACAACAGGCTATGTTGGCAGATGGATTGCAAAAACAGCTCAAAATGGCGGAATCTCTCCTGCCCTTGTTGGATCATTTATGGGGGCTGCTGCCTACAATCAATCCAGTGACCGTATTATCAGTATTGGGGGTCTTGCTCCTGTCACTACGCCCGCTGCCGTTACAAGCCAACAATCAGTCTCAAGCACTGTCTATGAATATACCCCTCCATCAAAAGTCAGCGGCACAAACGCCGAAAAAAATGGCACCTGGAATGCTATTGCAACATGTGCGTCAAGCGCAACACCAACAGGAAGATATGGACATACACTTGCCTATGACCAATTAACCGATGCCCTTATTATGGTCGGGGGATTTGATATCAACGGCGACCTCCTCACACAGACACTCCTTGATCAAAATGCAAATATTTCTTATAACGTGCCTGAAGTATGGCTCGGCACACGCATAGCAAACGCTATTCCTAACGGTATTGCTACTAACAACGTCCCCGCTATCACATCAGGGACGTTCCCCTGCTATTACTGGTCTCAGATAACAACCTTTAGCAACGCAGGACCGACATCAGCGAAAACAAGTACACCTATAACAGGCCTTGGCCATATGGCGGGCGTCTATATCCCCTCCGCAGGCTATAATACCGGCTATTACTCTATGTTCGATCAGCTCTGCACATCGGAAGGACAAATTGGTTCAACGGACCCCTCGATCAGCAAACTCCTCGTTGGCGGCGCCTATATTGACATTAATCGCAATGCACTTGGCGCCAAGGAAAACCTCTTACTGAACATTACCTTCTTACCTCTTGGTCCAAGCAATATCAACCCTGACCGCTCAGCACTCAGTACCTCAGAATCCGCAGTGCTTAAAATTCATCTTGTTCGTACGGGTCAAAGCGCAGATATTCTTCGAAGCGTGACACAGCCACGAAACTTAACCTACCCAAATAATGCTCAATTCCCGCAAATAGTACAAGATTTAGCGATTATTTCACCACCAACAGGCCAGATCAGACAAGAACAGGTACTGCTACCCATTTCCATTGACCCAACGATTGATCGCATTCATATTGAGCGTTATTCAGGTAGCGCTATCCTCATTGACGCAACAGTCTACCGCATGGGGAACTAAAGATGGATGCCAAAGAGTAGCGACATACAGTTAAATCCAAGCATCACGGTATCGATATCGATAGCAGACTGAAGCTTCGACCATTCGAAGCCTGCTGTAACAATACGAGACCCCAGCATGTGATCCCAACTCAGACTAACAGCAGCATGATAATTTGAGAAAATAATACTTGGTGCAGTCAGAGCAAGCGTGTAAGCACCTTTCAACGTAAGTCGATCGCTCTTTCCTAAAGGTTTTGAAGCCAACAACTTAAGCTGGGGGCCAAAAAAGTATTGAAATCCATATGAATTATTCGACACAGCCAATGAGTAAGTAAAAGCTCCGCCAAAAAGTGCAAGGTTCATTTTCGCAGTATCAATCAGCTGCGCGCCAACGAAAGCAGCCCCACCATATGTTCTTGCCTGTGCTCCAGAAGAATTCTTCAGATCAATAGCCGTAATAAAAGCATCAAATCCAGCTCTAAGCCGCCCACGAGATCTATAGATGTATTCGCCTCGCAAAAGAATCGATGCATCAGTCACATTCGGCGTACCGGGCGACTGATAGGACCCCGTCATCGGCATAAGACTCACCTGCATATCATGCTTCTTGACAGGAAATGGACCGATATTTTTAAAAGCCGAAGAAAGGACTATGCCAATTTTCTCGACCTTCCTATAGGTACCCCTCTCTTCACTCATAGCGATAGTGGGCACATCAGTCATTGATGTCAGATGCGTTTCAAAACGCTTTTTCGCGTTCCCACGAACAGAAACAAGAGGATTCCGCTTGTTTTGATACAGGAGAAAAAGAGAGGACTTACCACTCCCCTCGCCTACATAGGAACCTACAATGGTAACAGCGTACGTACGAGTTACAACACCACGAACTACCTTCTCTTTTTTGATCGACTCCACAGACTCAATCTGCAGATTTTTGATAGGGTCATTTGCCCGCGTGAAATGAATCCTATCAACAACAGCTGAAGGAGCTCGGTTGATGTTTTTTCCAAAAGATAAAAAAGTTATAAGTATTAAAATCACAATGGTACATCGGCACTAACCATACAAACTTCAATAAAATTTAAGCTAAGTACAAAAAAAATTGTATCATGAATCCGATGCACATAGTCACATTTGCTGCGTCTGCACGCTGCGTTATACTTCAAACAAAAGCCTGTCGCTTCAGCTATCAGCATGCTACTCATACCATCGCTTCTGGTACTCTCGCGAAAAATCTTCAAAATCGTAACTAAGTGCATCAATGTCTGCCCCTTGGCACTTCTTAAAGACCACTTCACTTTCTACTTCAGGGAAAAACCTTTGCATGAATCCCGCACATATCCACTCTCCGACCGCAGCTGATCCGCGATAATATGGTGCATAGTGAGCAAACAGATAATGAAACTCAGTAAAATGCTTTATTGCTTCTTTTTTATCACCAATATTTTTTACTATCTCCCATTTATTTGCAATATATCGCTTTAACTCTGCATCAAAAACAGGCTGCACTATAATCGTCATTGTTCTGCTAGACATTTTCTCATCGTGAAGCATGGTCATAAAATGCACAATTTTCTTACTCACACCCCCTAATTGAAATTCTTTACTAAATATCAGCATTCCATCTGGAGAAGAGTCGTCACATTCTCTGTCAAAGCTCCAGTACATATCATTTGCAAGAATACCAAGCCGGTCGTCACGAATGACATGCATAGCACTCTCTTTGCATCCTTCGTCACCATAAATCACACAATAGAATGAATTTTCATACCTCAATCTTGCTGCAAAACGAATTTTTTCGTAAAACTTACACCCAGTCGGTGTCCAAAGTACGTCATATCGAATTTTTCCAAACATAGAAGAATATGCACCCTTCCTCCTTTCTTCGCCAAGCTCTAAAAGCATAGTTTTAAAATCTTTTTCAAAAAATGGATAATTTTTTATAACCCTATCCGAATTGAGAATAAACTTCTCATGCGACTCTTTATCAAAATGCGGCAGACCACCCTCTCGCTCTAATATATTCGCATCTGCATGAATATCTCCCTCTTTAAAGGCGTGCACGATCTCGTCTAATTGCACTTTCTTTTTGTCATCACATCGAGGAGAAGCAAAAAGAAACGCACCGATAAATACCGTAAAAAAACCAAGCACATCAACTCCTAAAATTTGTCAATTCTCACATGAACGCACCCTTTTGGGAGGATGGATTGTACTTTTTTTGCATTGCGTCGTTAAGATCTTTTCGCACCGGCTCAATTTTACTCTGTCGCGTCCCACTCCCAGATTTTTAATGACATGCTTCGTCCCTCTTTTTATGCGAGAGAGAACAAAAATTCATGACACACTTTGAAGATACCCATATTTCACAAGCAAATAGATCCAAAAATCTTCCTGGATATGAATCTTCGCCGTAGTAGTTGCCTGAAAAAATGGCTGAACCTGATCATCAGCAAACTGCTCATACACCTCCCACAAATAAGGATCCTCCCTACAGATAGCTGTTAAAGACTCATTCGTGAGAACTGTTTTCATGGAACGTCCCTGGAAGCCTCTATCATAGGCATCAGCCAGGAGCTTCACCATAAACTGAGGCGTGTACGCTGGAAAAGTCACGCTATTAAAACCAATATCATCCGTACCCCCAAGTATAAATCTCTGCATAACAGCGCCTGGCTGAAGCTCACGCTGACTTGGTGAACCATACTCGTAATGAAACACCTGAGCCTCCTCCCCGCGAAGACCAAGCGCATAGATCATACGCTGCATGAGAATCGCAACAGCTGTCGTCCGGTACTCGGAACTTTTGAGGCGAAAATTTGCATGCTCCCGAATAAAATCCATCTTATAATCAGTGAGCACTCGACTAACAAACTGGGCCCCGTCATCAACACGAAGCCCATAGGCCTGATGATCCTGGTACTCTCTATGCGTCGCCTCCTCCATAGAGCGTAGACCCTCTTGTAAACCCGTCAGACAACGATCAGCATGCTGTGTCAGCTCAATAACAAAGGTGTCAAGTGAGTCACTCGCAAGCTCTACAAGGGACTTGATCTTTTTTTTCATAAAATGCTTCGTTTGATGTTCACGTAATGAATCCCCCCTGTCAATCATGAGACGCCGAAATATGACATCCAGATCATACATAGAAAAAAAACTTTCATGCACAATCTTGGTTTTCTTGAGCTTTTGAGCTAGCTGCATCCATTCCTTGTCAGTCATATCATCGCAGTCCACTGTGCTTGCAAAATTATGAGTAAACAAATAAGGATCCTGCGCAATCATGGCATAATTCAAAACAAATACTGATTTTTCTCTAAAAAACCGCTGCATAGGAAGACTGTCGAGCACATTCTTTGCAACACGATAATCCTGACTCAGCGAAAATCTTTGGTATAATTTATAGTCCTTTTTTAAACGTCGAAATAATTTTTTTGTAGCATGAAAAAGAAACATCTCCCGTGCCGCCTCATGTGAAACATTGTCTGGCCGCATCCGGTAAGCAGACGCAAGGTGCTCCACCCCCCCCAAAGAACCAGCTTCGAGAACACCATCAACCTGAGCATCATCAGTAAGAGAACTGTCACCACGTAGCACACCATAGAGCTTTGCTCGCCCATCAATTTTTGCGTGCTGCATCATAATGCCCATAACAGAGCTCTCCCCCCCTACAGATGCCTCATCTAACACAACACCTGTAATAGAAGGCTGCCCCTCGACTTTCGCTCGTCCCGCAACAATCGCATGACCGGAAATACGCCCAGAGCCGACCAGAACTGCAGATTGCGTCACTCTAGCGTTATCTGTAACAATAACGCGATCAGTTATCATCACGTTCCCTGCAACGACCGAGGAGCCACGCACAATACTCGATCCTGAAACCTCAGCATTTCCATGTACCCACGCTTTTTGTGCAATAAGCGCATGACCAGTGATTTTAGCATTGTCTGAAATATGCGCATCTCCCTCAACAAGAGCATTCTCTGTGATAAGAGCCTTGCCATCGACAACGGCGCACCCACCCACAGTAGCACTACCACCTACGTATGCCCGTCCTTTGACAAGCGCTTTGCCCCCTACACGCGCACTGCCCGTCACAATGGCATAACCATCAATACAAGCATGATCCAAAATCTTGACGTTCCTGGCCAGATCTGCATGACCACATACCTGTGCTGTCAGAGCAAGATAGGGCTCATTAAGCCCTTTTTTCTGCGGCACTTTAGCAGAACGAGCAACAAAACCCCCTAAAGAACGATCACTATTTCTTGAGCAATAACCGGGTGCGCCATGGCATGGGGCGGCTTTGTCCTGCTGCATACACCAGGAGCCAGCCTGCACAATCGTTAAAAATAATATTTTTATTTTCATAAGTCCCCACACCTGCCGATTGGCATATATAATCATAGCAAAGGATGCAAGATGAATCACAAAAGCGTCACACAAGTAGCTCTTGATTACCTTGGTATATACGTACTACGATCCGTAGGCGACGTGCTTGAGATACCTCAAAGTACAGCCGAATTTCTCGGTCTCCCTCAAGAAGCCAAGCCGCAGTCACTTCAAGAACTCTTTGATGAGGTTTTTTTCATTACCGACGCTATTCGTTTTACAGAACTCAGCGCATCGCGTAAAAAGGACTGGTCTATGAGAGCACGCGTCGCATCAACAAAAAAAACCATCAACTGCCGGTTCTCCACCACAGAGGATCAAGTTCTTTGCGTGATTCATACACGAGAAGCGAACCCACTGTCTATGCATAGATACCTGAGCGAGATTATAGCAAGCCTTTCCCATGCACTCGCTACCCCCCTAACTGTCCTTTTAGCACTCCTCGATCGCGAAACTATTGACAGAGAGCGATGTCGTGCTGCCCTCGCCAAGATGCAGCGCAGCATTCGGATTCTACGTAGCTTTGCATCAAGCGCCGATCCCCTTGAATGGATCAGCGTTCGTGATATGCTCGAACAGACAGCCACCCTCTGTGAAGAGCGCCTTCATAATCACGGCGTTGTGTTGAGCATAGAATGCAATGCTGAGCTCCGTTGTGAGTGCCAACCTCAACATATCATGCAAGCTCTCATGATTCTTATAAGCTCTATGCATATCTCATTACGTGATCAAAAAAACGCCCATATAACACTTAGTGCCACAGAGCACATTGAAGATAACAGCATGCCGATACTGCGCATCACACTCTCTGATCAAGGCTCAATCATCGACGAGAACATGCTCGACAGTGTCCGTAATCTTATTGAATCGCATTACGCTGACCTCAGCTCCAAGACCGACAGTGGCCGCTCTTTCATCATCGAAATGCCTATTAAACAACCAAGTGAACCATGCTCTTTATCATAATAAGCCCACTGCTTGCTTACGCAGCCACACTCTATGACTCCTATGATCGTACACGTGATACGCGCGCGCCTCCTTTTCATGACATTGCAGGGAATCGCAAAGACTGGGGTCTTGATATGCGCTTTGGCGGAAGCCTTGCTGCAGGCAATGCCGATTTACAATCTGCAACACTAGAGGGCGATTTCTTTCAACGCTTTGGTACACGTAAATTCTATATTCTCAATGATATGAGCTTTATTGAATTTCAACATGTCCGTATCAAGTACTTAGGCACTCTCATTATGCGTGTTGATGAACAGCTCGATTCTGAAAAAAATCGTATTTTTATACTGAGCACAACTGCGTTTAATCAGTACACAAAACTAGCACTCCGCCAATTTATAGGATGCGGTTTTCTTCATACTTTTAATATTGAAAATTTCAAAGGTGGTCTCAGCATCACACCAGGATTTGAGTTCGAACATGATAACATCGGCATCTACCAACGCACCTTACGCACTGCACTCAGAAGCATGGGAGCATATTCCTGGAAAAACTACACAACATCCTATGACATGGTCTTTTTACCTGCACTGAATGAACTAGCAAAATACCGCTTTTTTGTATCTTTAGGCCTCGAAACGCTCCTGAGCGAAAAAACCCTCGGTCTAAAAATACTTGGTACCTATGATTTCAATAGCATGCCAATGGTCCCTGGCATCAAGAACGTTGATGTGTCAATCTCGACAAACATTGTTTTTCACTTCGGACATTAAAAAAATACAGAGGGTTCCTGGTACTAAAAAGGTCTTTCATGAAACTTTTTACCTTCACTTCTAAGTATTTCTGTAACTAATTCAAGATGCTTGCATTCTGCAAGATCCGCATGCTTCTGAAGAAAGCGGCTATTGAGAGTGACGTTCTACCGGAAGAATCAGTAAGAGCAAATAGGCACTTAAAACTTCTTGAAGTTGTTTTACATTTCTAGGATGCACTAATCCAGCATGCCCTAAAGAGCTGCGTACACACGGTGCACGTCGCCATGATCATCCACCTCATTAAGGAACTCCACAACCTCAGTATAGGCAGCGGGTTCGAGCGAAACAGGACTTGACGCAGTGTATGCAATCTCACTGAGGGTAACATTCCATCCGGCTTGAAGAAAATATTTACTAACTGCGTCAAGATCCGTAATGTCACAGACGACCCGAACACTCTTCTTATGTGGATCTTCCAGGACATCCACACTTTGAGCACCTGCTTCAATAGCAATAGCTTCATGGTCGATACCCATATCAACATGAGAAGCCTCAACGAGACCATGACGCTGGAACTTCCATGCCACACTCCCTATGCTTCCAAGATGGCCTTTTCGGAATAAGACACGCATATCGGATGCCGTTCTATTCTTATTCTCAGTCAGGCACTCTACAAGCACAGGCACCTGATGAGGCGCGAACCCTTCGTAGGTAACCAACTCATACTCAACAGCATCATCAGACTGCCCAAGACCTTTTTTGACCGCGCGGTCAATATTATCTCTAGGGACAGAGGCTTTTTTTGCTGCCTCAACGGCTGCTCGCAGGCGAGCATTCCCCTCACCACCTTTTGCAGCGACTTGAATCTCCTTAACAAGCTTACTAATAAGCGCTCCGCGCTTTGAAGAATTTTCGATTCTACCGGCATGTTTCCATTGTGCGCCCATGCTTTGTCATACCATGAGCTCAAGACATTGCAAATATGAGATGAGTGATCTATTGAAAGAAAATGATTATTTCTCGCACACCCCTTAGGATAAGTATTGGAGGCGGCGGCACCGACCTCCCATCGTACTATGAACGTTTTGGTGGATTCGTCATATCGGCAGCCATGGACCGCTACGTCTATGTCGCTATCCATAACGCGTTCCAGCCCGCCTACCTGCTTAAGTACTCTCAACAAGAGCATGTTGACAGTATCGACGCAATTGCGCACCCCATTATTCGTGAAGCTCTCAGACTTTTTCAAGTTCAACCAGGCATTGAAATAGTCAGTCTTGCCGATATCCCTGCGGGCACAGGACTAGGCTCATCAGGGGCCTTTAACGTAGGGCTTCTCAAAGCCTTGACGACCAAGCTCAGACAGCACGCAACACCAGCATCACTGGCGGAAATAGCCTGCCGTATCGAGATTGACATCCTTCATGAACCTATTGGCAAGCAAGATCAGTATATTGCAGCTTTTGGCGGCATGAGCTGTATGGAATTTCATCCAGATGGCCGAGTCGATGTCTCACCGTTAGCTATTGAACAAGGTGCATTAGACGATCTCGAAGAACATTTGATGCTTTTTTTCACAGGTTACTCAAGAAGTGCAAGCGCGGTACTGCAGGACCAAAAAACAAAAAGTGAGCATAATGACACAAAAATGATCGACAATCTGCATGCAATGAAGGATATCGGGTACCGCACCAAGGAAGCACTTGAAAAAGGCAATACCCATGCATTTGGCGAACTGATGCATGAGCACTGGCTCATCAAAAGAGCCCGTTCTGAAAGTATCTCAAACCCAATCATGGATAGATGGTACGAACGAGCATGTGCAAGTGGCGCCATTGGTGGCAAACTGATAGGGGCAGGTGGCGGAGGATTCTTTATGTTCTACACAACGGATAAGGTGTCATTGCGCCAGGCAATGCGCGAAGAAGGACTGATGGAAGTACGTTTTGGATTTGACCATGCTGGATCGACAATCCTTGTCGCCAACTAGGTGGTGCGTTGTTTTAGCCGGTGGTCTTGCAACGCGCATGAGACCCCTTACTGAACATATACCTAAGTCACTTCTGGAAGTTTCAGGAAAGCCCTTTATTGACTACCAGCTCAAATGGCTCTCTCAGCACTTTACTGACATCTGTCTTTGCATTGGCCATTTAGGTGCTGCCATTAGACAGCACGTCGGATCAAGTGCCTATGGTATGCGCATCTGCTACAGTGACGAAGGAAATGAACGGCTCGGGACAGCAGGAGCCATTCGCCATGCAGCAAATCTTCTGCCCGAGCATTTTTATGTGACCTATGGGGACTCCTATCTCACAGCATGTGAGCTTGAACCGTTTTTCAAAGCACAAGATGCCTTCCGTATGCTTATTTACCGAAACAATGGGGCATGGGACGCAAGCAACATCCATCTGATGACACCACCTTATGTCCTTTACAAAAAAGCACCGGATGCCACTCATATTGATTATGGGCTCCTTGCTTTCGAAAAAGAGGCATTTCTAACAGAGAGCGTTACGATTTCCCATCTCGCAGACCTGCTCACCAAGGTCAGTCATAAGCATCAGCTTGCAGGTTTTGAAGTTTTTGATCGATTTTATGAAATTGGTTCGAAGGAAGGCTTGCAAGGCCTGGAAGAATATATGATACCTAACTCTAGGAGAAGTAAAAAATGAATATAGCACTCTATGCAGATGGTGCAGACAAAGCTGTCATGGTCCGTCGTTATCAAGACAAGTCCGTTGCCGGGTTCACAACAAACCCGTCGCTTATGGCGAAGGCAAAAATCACGGACTATGCCGCGTTCGCTAAAAGCATTATTGCTGAAATTCCTGATGCACCTATTTCATTTGAAGTTTTCTCTGATGATTTCGAAAGCATGGAAAAAGAAGCCCGCATCATTGCAAGCTGGGGCAAGCATGTAAATGTAAAAATCCCTATCACGAATACTCGCGGCGAATCAAGTTTGACGCTTTGCAAAAAGCTCCTGAGTGAGGGCATGAAACTCAATGTCACGGCCCTGTTTACAGAAGAACAGATCAGCGCTCTCCACAGCATTATGACTGAAAAAGATGATGTTATTGTCTCCATTTTTGCAGGACGCATTGCTGATACTGGCATTGACCCAATGCCTCTGATGCGAGCAAGCGTTTTACTGTTCAAAGACAAACCCCATGCAAAAATTCTATGGGCAAGCCCACGTGAAGCGCTCAATATCTACCAGGCAGATGCATGCGGATGCCATATTATTACAGCTACGGATGATCAACTCAGCAAGCTTGCTCTACGTGGTAAGAGTCTCAGTGCCTTCTCACAAGAAACAGTGCAGATGTTCTATGATGATGCAAAACGTTCCGGTTTCAGACTCTCTGCTGATCTTTGATCGTGATGGGGTACTCAATGCTATGTGCATCCATCAGGAACATGGCACTATTGATAGCCCCCTCAACGAATATGAGGTTTCAATAGTGCCAGGCGTACCGGAGGCTCTCGCCACCTGTACGCGCTTAGGCTATAAGATTGCTATTGCAACAAATCAACCTGCTGCTGCTAAAGGCAAAACTACAAGAGCGAATCTAGAACGCGTACATGCATGCATTCTCAGCAGACTGACGTCCTGTGGTGCAAAGATCGCCTCATCTGAGATTTGCTGGCATACACAGGAAGACAGATGCACATGCCGCAAGCCTCAAGCTACAATGCTCCTGAAGGCGCTTACCATGCATGAAGCTCATCCTGCGCACAGCTGGATGATCGGAGACGGAATCACTGACATGCAAGCTGGATTAGCAGCAGGTGTACGTCTAGCCTTCCTTGGTCCAAAAAAATGTGATAGCTGTAAAGTCCATGAGCGCCTCGGAATCTGGCCTCATTACTGGGGCAAGGATGTCCCTTCATTTGTTGAAGCTTTGGAGAAATCTTTATGATATTTAGTCAGCAATTTTTATCAGAAACAATGAGCATCCTACAAAAAATTGATACCAAGAGCCTCGAAGCCATGGCCTATGGTCTAGGTGCACTCAGGCAACATGGGCGACTCTTTATTCTTGGCGTTGGCGGGTCAGCAGGGCACGCCAGCCATGCTGTGAATGATTTTAGAAAAATATGCGGAATTGAGGCCTACGCACCTACTGACAATGTCTCTGAACTCACAGCCCGAGTGAATGATGAGGGCTGGGATACAAGTTTTTCGGAATGGCTCAAAGTTTCAAAACTCTCTGCAAAAGATGCGCTCTTGATTTTCTCAGTCGGCGGAGGAAACGTTACGCATAACATCTCCATGAATCTCGTCAAATCCATCCAACACGCAAAAGAAGTAGGCTCTAGAATCTACGGTATCGTTGGTAAAGATGGTGGCTATACTGCGCAATCAGCTGATGCATGCGTCATTATACCTCCCATGTACGCTGAACGTTGCACACCTCACACAGAGGGTCTCTGCGCTGTCTTATGGCACCTGCTTGTAAGCCACCCAGCACTGGCAGCACGAATAACGAAATGGGAAACCATTTCTTGTGAAATCTAAAATATCCGGATAGATTTTTATCATGCACCTTATTATTACCTCGCTCCTCCAAGCATTTGGAGCTAGCGTTATGAGTGACTACCCTATCTTAAAACCAGGTCGCTTCCTCAATCATCCACAAGTAGTGACACTTCGCTCTATCAAACGCGCATCAATACTTAAAATTGCCTACATCCCCCCATATGAGAAAAAAAAAGGCTTTGTTGCAGTCTTCCATCCAGAATCTGATAGAGCAAGCGTCAATTATCTCACTGATGACATGGAAACGATGCGCGCTGAGTTCCTTCCAATAGATACAGTCACTGCAATGATTCGAGACACTCCTGACACCAAAATATTTACAAGAAGCTGCGTTGTTGATTCTTTTTTAGAACCAAATGCTTTTGATAAAGCGGCCGAGAAACTGAACCGCCCCCTCCACCATTACCCTGATAGCAAAACAGGCTATAATGTCGCTTTAGGCACCTGGGTTACTCTTCAGCATGACCCAAATAGCCCTTTCGATAGTCTTAAGGTTACGGGAACCACTGAAAGTCGGATTATTGTTCTTTATGACAAAACAAAAATGATCGCCTCTATGGCCCATATTGATACAAAAACTGACATCATCAACACAATCAAATCCATGCGAAAAACCATGAAAGAAAAAAATGCCTATAGCTGCCAAATTTATCTTGCAGGCAATATCACGGATGAGGACCTCAATCGCTTCAGAGATAATCCCATAGTGTACGATACACCCTACCTTTCGATCAATCTGGCTCTGGGCAGATTCTCTACTTTTTATCCTCATTAAAAAAGGCAACTATATTATGTACCTTATTGTCATCTTCGTCTTCCAGGCATGTGGGGCGCCTCACGTTTTAACTGAATTTCCTTTTCTCAAACTCGGACGCCATCTTGAATCGCGCCAAAACTGGATCTTGCAATCAGCAAAAAATCCATCGACCGTCTTTATTAGCTATATCCCACCCCGCAAAGAGAGACCTGGCTTCGTGACGCTGTCTAGGTCCAGCACTGACACAGCATCGATCGTCTACCTGAATGATGATATGGAACTTGGTGATATCCAGCCCCTACCATCACACGAGATTGAAGCAATACTAAGCACCACCGGCGACATGCACGTACTCCAAATGACCCTTGCTATCAAATCGTTTGATGAGCCAGACATCCTAAGCAAAATTGCAGAACAGCTCAACAGACCTCTCCTCCATCACCCTGATAGCCAAAAAAGCCACCAAATCCCCCCTGGATCATGGTCTACCTTTGCGTATGATCCAGACACTGGGATTGACAGCATAAAAGTCGTCGGCACTACTGAGAGCCGCATTATCGCTCTTTATAACACAGCAAAAAAGATTGCTTCCATGGGACATGCCGACACCAAAACGAATCTGCTTGCGATGCTTAAGGATATGCGAAAATCCATGAGACTCAAGGGCGCACCCAGCCGCCAGCTCTATCTGGCAGGCAATATAACTGACGCTGACCTTAAGAGCTTCAAACGATTACCGGTTGTCTATGATACACCCTATCTATCGATAGATCTGCTCACAGGAGCACTTTCTACTTTTTACCCAGAATATACACTAAGGGACTGAGTAGTACTGATTTGCACCAGTGTATGTGAACGTTGTGACAACACCGTTCACTGAAATAAGAACGAGCCCGTTACCAGCAATACCACTACTAGAATTACCACTTACAGCAATGCCTCCTGTTCCAGCTGGAGAAATATACCCACTCAGACCATCATTAGGCGCTACGCTACTACTGATACTGCCATTTATGTAAGAGCCAGAACCATAGGCTGGATTCCAATACGAAAGACCCCCAGCCCCTGATCCTGAAGACCCAGAATAGTTCGCTGCAGACCCCCCTCCTCCGTAATACCCACCCCCACCCCCTCCACCTGGCCAACCAATGAAGGCACTCGCCCCACCCCCTCCATATGCAGTATTTGTAGGCAACCCTGCATAATTCCCTGCTGCTCCACCCTGCAGAGCGCTCCCGGCGCCTCCATTTGAGGTAGCATTATAGGTAGACGTGCCGCCTGCTCCTCCAGCACTTGCGGTAGGCGCTAAGCCAGGATTAGGGCCTACACCAGAAACTGCAGGATTCCCCCCAGGCCCACCTGCATAGCCTGCCCCACCAGCAGACTTGGCTTGAGCGCCACCACCTCCACCAGCTATAGCTAGTGCCGTTGCTTGCGCCACACCCCCTAAAAAAATGCCAGAATATCCACCACCAGAAGCACCAACATCACCGTAATCCCAGACACCACCTTTTCCAACGACAATGACAAGAGCTGATCCAGTAGGGAGTGTTGCCGTAAAACTTGTAAAACCACCTGGACCTCCAACAGTTGATGTGTAATAAGCCTCTCCTCCACCACCTGCACCCCATACAAAGATACTCACAGTTCTACTTAAACTCGCTGCAAGAGTACTGTATGCAGTAACTAAAGCATTGAAATTGGCATTCATTTGTGATGCCGAGATAGGACTCCCAGCTGAGAAGGTATAAGGGAGCGTCAGACTTGCAAATGAAGACTGAAGACAAAAAATCCCTAACCAAAATCCATTAAACTGTTTTTTCATACCACCACCCCAAAGATGAAGGTATCAAAACAAAAACTGAAGAGCAATACGACGACTACTTAGATTGCGCAATGATTTCAGCTCGAGCAGCGGCCTCTTCTGCAGCCTGAGCTGCAATCCCAGCAAGCCTAGCCACCAAAAATTCAGCACACCTAGCAGAACAAACAGCAGCAGCATCTCGAGCCTTACAAGAACGCCGACGAGCAACAGCAATGGCATGCTCACCATCAACTACAGCTCGAAACGCATAAACACCTGGAAAGATACATTCAGCTACTCTCACCTTCTCAGACATTTCTTCAATCGTTTCAGCTGACTGAACCTTACCCTCTCTACGAAGGCGATCAACAAGAGAATTGGCGGCATCTAAGTTACTACGCAAAGCATCTTCACGCACAAGAGACACTATAGAAAAAAGCACTTTCCCAATCACTTTAAGTTTAGCATACACAGGGTCATCCTGATAAATTATTCCTGGCGCATAAAAAGCCAAAGCTGCATGATGTATCGCACTAGAGACATTTTTATTTATTCGAGCGTCATCAGGGGCTTCTTTTCGTCTATCTATCTCAGCTTGTTCCACAGCCATAGCAAGCTCATCAATACGTTTAGAAATACACTCAATATCACTAGGCAAATAACCCAGCCTATCAACATCACTTTGCGCTTCCATTGCGAAAGATTGATTCACAAAGACTCCAGAAATCAGGAGTAAAAATCCCAGACCAAACATTCTCCTCATAAAAATACCCATTCTTTAGTTATAAGTGACGAATGACGCTTTATACCTCTACCCTAAAGAAAAAGCAATAGATTTTTTATGGCACATCTTCCAAGAAGTAGCGATCAACAAGACGAAAGGTGCGCCCCTGGATAGTAAAGGTCCGAGAAAAAAAGCCACGTACACAAAAATAGACCTGCATGATGTCCCAAAAAGGAATAAGCCAAAAGTAACGACCCCATACGCCAAGACCACCAATAGAGTACTCAACAATACCCGATACAACAATACGCACCAGACATGCACAGAGAAAAAACGGCAAAAATGCATGCCCCAAAATACACAAACCAATAAAACTAAGACAAATAGGATAGAGCAAAAACCCAAAAAGATAGAGCACATTGCTAGGAGACCCAATCTTTTGGGCCAAGAGCCAGCGAACCTTCTGACTCCAGACCTGCTTGAGTGTTTTATAAGAGAACTCAACAGGACAATCAAAGTACCGGAAGACAACCCGTTTTTTATTGCACCAGAAAATATAGGGCAACGCCTGATCATCAGCTAAAAATCGATTTAAAATATCCCAAGCCTTTTGTCCAAAACTATCGAATTCTGCTTTCCAAAAACCCATCGAATGCCCAAAACCAATACGCTTATACGGTGTAATGCTATCAAAAAAAGCCACAAGAGTTGCAATATCAGCATTATTAGCAAGAGACTTCCATGCACCAGCCATGCCTGTGACACGAATATCCATCTGCGGGGTCGTTACAACAGAAATACCAGGTTCCTGTAGCGCTCCAACCATCTGTGAAACATACGCTCTCTGCATCACAACATCAGAATCAGACCAAATAACAATATCTGCCTCGATGGCGTGGTGCGCATCATACAGGGCATCCACTTTTTTCCAAAACCCTCGTCTTGTTTCAGACACAAGCAAGCGACCCACACCCTCTGGGTAACGCGCTAGGTAAGACTGAATAATAGGCACAATAGGATCGCAAAGAGACGAGACTGCAAAATGCACAGTCAGCTCTCCAGGATAGTCCTGATGGAAGCAACTATCAAAATTTTCTTCTTCATTATCGATTGCCTGGTAGCAAACTTTAATCAAATTAACCCGTGGGTATGGGGACTGAGGCTGCCGATGCCGCCGTGACCTAAAAAAAAGAAACAGGACAAGACCCGCGCCTTGAATAAAAAGGCCTACACACCAAAGCCCAACAAAAAAGAACTTAAGCATGCGCCTCTCGCCGAGAAAATAGCTTGCGGGTCACATGCATCAGATCCTGAAGATGCGCTGCAATATGCCGAATACGCTCCACACTTATGAATGGTTCCTGTAATGCGGGCAAAATTTCCCTACGTACATTTCCAAGAGCAAAACAGAGTGCCAACACGCGACTATCGCCTTCCCGCTGACCACTTTCGAGATAGCCCAAAAGCAAACCTTCTGCCCGAATCAGATCACAAGCATCACGAAGAACATGATATCTCTCCTCCTGAACCACTGATTCATAGACATCCTGACAGACAGAATCATTATTATACGCAGCCATTCCATGGAAAGCAAAAAACAAAAACACCATGCAACAACCCTACCAAAGCATTGAGCCTATTGCAACGCGCGAAGCCTCTCAAAATTCATTATTGATTCAAGGATGAAGCGTGATGAGGTTGAAAAAAATTAGCTCTTTGGCATGCAATAAGCGAGCTATCATTGAATACGAGAACCAAGCTCTCTCCATAAACACATCTTTTTAGACGCTCTTATTGCAGCCGCTCCCCCAGTAGCTGCACCAGATCATTCACTTGAACCCTCAAGTCTTCCATAAAGACTCGAGCCTCACGCAACTGCTCTATACTCAGACTTAAGGGGTCCAACTCAGGCACCAACTCCTCACGAACAAACCTAAGAGAATCCATCAGCTCTGCATCGGGTTCATACCTCAATCGACGGGAGCTGAGCAGAATCCACAGCTCAGCTCTCATAAAAACATGAGCAAGATCAAGCAAAGCATTCTGATAAGAACCCACGTCACCTACTTGAGATACAGCACTACTCGAACTCTCAGACGCACTACCATACGAATCCATAGCCATTAATTGAAGAGAAAAAAACAAAAAACACATCACAAGATTGTATCTTACTCTGTATTAAATAGCTACATATCTTCCAATACATGCGTCCGACCTAACTGCTCCACAATATACTCTGCCCAAGCAGAACAAAAATTTATAAACCGAGCGATCTGCCGAACTCTCTCAGCACCTGTCACTGGATTCTCTAGCTCAAGAAGCAACGTGTCACGCATAAAGTCCAGAGCATGCACTAAGTCTGGATCGTATTCACATCTCAAGTGATGACAGAGAACTTGCATGAGACTAGAAGTCCTCACAAGAATATGCACCTGCTGGCGAGCAGTATGACGAAGATGGTCAAGCGTATAACTTCTCATCACGACAGTGTCACTAGACTGCAAAGACCCTACAGCCATCACTTCAAAAGCAAAAAATAAAAAAAGCACTTAACACCCCGCCGCGAATTGTAGCACACCAGCATCAACCTAGCACCAACGATTTTGTCATCAAGGAAGGAGACATACAAGCATCAACTCACGCACAAAATAACTAAGGGACCAAAGCTCAAACTCGAGAACCTCTTCAAGCTAGAAAAAAATGGACGAAAAACCTAAAATACTACGGAGGAGCGAGGTCGTATGACGCTACGTACACGTGTCCGCTCTTGACGACTATACGCAGAGGACTTGATACGACAGGATGCTTTCACGCGAAGACGACGCCCTCGATCTAGTAATTGAAAATTTGATTCCCGGCGAACTCTTTCAAAAAAGGCTCGATTCACAGGACTCTGACGCTCAACAAAAACATCAAGAAGTGCAGCAGCAGCATTCACTCTCCCTGTATCTAGGTGTTTTTTTGTCAGATGTTCAAGAGAATCAACAAAATGCTCAGATAAGAAATAATGACCAATTAATGTCGAATCCATCACAAATTTCATGAGCTCTTTATAATCATATATCGACGCATCATTCAGTAAGCCGATCACCTGCTCATCACTACGAAAACATGCAATATAAGCTCTTTGAAACCATTCAGGAATAAGCCCCTCACCAAGACGATTATTCATATAACGATTCAGTTCAAAGAGATCGTCGTTATCAAGCATAAGCAACAACCGTTCAACATAAGGTGCAAAAACATCCATCTGTAAATCTATAATCTCTTTAACATACTCAACCTTCCTCACAGAAAGCGCTACGACACCTAAAGAAAGTCCTAAAAAAAGTCTTTGCGTAAGCACCCGATCAATGGGCTTTTCAGATACCGGGAGACCGTGCCTACTAGCACTTAAAATAACAGGTAATTCAGGAAACATTTGAAGTAACAAAACCCGATGATCATGCGCATCGAGTTTCTCCATAAGAAGTGGTGCCAGCATCTGCTGTCGCCAGCTCTCACCGCGTCCCATACGTTGCTGTGAAATATGAATGTGGTTATGCGAAAATTGGATAAAAAAACTTGCATCACCACGTCGAATCTCAACTTCTCGCATAGTCCTCGAATTCACCTGATCCTGATCCATAGCTCCGTGCGTACTCCATGGCGCCCAAGTGAGTCCTGGTCCTAAAAGATACACGATCAAATCCCATTGCTCCTGGACCGAACGATCATCATACGTATGATCCGTGTCAAGCAATGCCAAAACCATATGTAAAAAAGACTTCATGTCTGCCTCTAACTCAAATCCATCCTTGACATAAACTCCCTTCAATTTATGAAAAGAAATCACATCTTGAGCCCAGACATTTCGAGCACTTCCGTCCAACAAATCGATAGGATTCGCGTATTTTTTAAAATACGCCTTTAGCGCTGGGTGAGTATGAACATCATTATGACGTTCTAATCGATCTACATCGAACTGCATTTTTTCAGAATCATACAGCAGTATACTAAAAAAATTACGCAAAACTGTCTCACTACAATCAGCAAAGGTTACCTTCCTCCCCCTGACATTAACAGTGCTCATCTGAAAAGGCAGGAGCGCCGGAAAAGGATTCAAGTACGTATCATAGTAAGAAATAATAGAAAATGCTCGGCCGACTCCACTCATAAAAGAAGATGCATTTTTTCCCATCAAAGGTTCCGCATGTCGATACAGAACATCAGGTGGCACGCTCCCATAAGAACTATCATCGCCCTGCACAAAACGCAAACCCTCTTCAGAGAGATGCTGCGACAAGGGCTTTAAAAATGCGCGAATATCATTTAAAGTTGAATATTTTGCAGAAAAGTACGCCATAACAAGATGAGGCAAAAACCAATCACCAACAAGATCATAAAACTCACCCTCCGCTGCCACAATATCATTCAAAAAAGGCCTCAGATGCGCGGCAGAAAAAAGAACATCATTCTTCATCACCGCGACTGGAGTTTTAAGCTCATAAAGTCGCCTCAGAAGCTCGGGATAAAGCCTCAGATCACGTTCACGCTTTTGTTGGCATACATGCGTACAAGAGGCCTGTCTGGCAACAAGCGCATCGAGTCTTTTCTGAATCTTCCTTTTCTCGTCAAAACGGACATCACTTGCAACGAGCGCATCATACAGAAGATCCTGCATAGCAGAACCATTTTTTTTCTCCACCAAAAGACGCACCATGTGCCCGAGTACTTCGGCTGACAAATGACTAATCGGATCCATTACATTCTGATTCACCGCAAGATGGGTACCATTTTTTGATGGAAAAAATCGCTCAATCACACGCGCAGTTGATGTATGTTCAGGCAATAAAAACCGCAAATTCTCAAGCACTTGCGATCGACACAGAAGAGCCCCATACACAGGAGAAAGATGCTGCGCCTCTGGCTTAAATAACTGATCAACAGTACCGTACAATGGCCATGGCACAAGCGCATACGCCAGATGACTACAAATAATGACCCACATACTATTGAAGAAGTGATCCGAATGCAGCTAACCGAGGATTAGCATCAAGCACAATTCGCAAAATACCTAAAAGTGGCACACTCAGAAACATGCCCCACCCACCCCATATTCTCTCACCTAAGAAAATACCAAGAAAAATAACCAACAAATTCAACTTCAAATGCTTCCCAAGAAGTTTTGGCCCAACAATATGAGCTTCAAGCAACGACACACTCGCAAGCGCTAGAAAAAGAAGAAAAAAAGTTCCTGACGCAAGCCCTGCAGAACCTGCAAAAATACCCACAGGCACCATGCTGATAAAAAATCCAACTGCAGGCACGAGCGTAAGAAGCCCACAGAGGATACCTCCAAAAAGTGCATAGGGCACACCAAAAGTCTGCAACAAAGCCCAATCAATAGTGCCGACGACAAGCATAATGCCCATACGCACAAGTAAAAACCGCTCAATAAGATCAACAATGGATGTCACAAATTGATCGGGATCAATTGTTACCCGGGTATGATCACGCAGAATCCAAACACTCGAAAGTCGCAAACGCACTCTTGTCATCAGCATGACAATGGCAAAAATAAAGATAATCGTCATCTCTCCGCCAAAACTCAGGCAGGCACGGACACTACCTGCCAAAAACGCAAGAGATGTCCCCATCTCGGAAGCTAAGCGCTCACCCAAAGAATCAAGCTGCAGAGCGTCGCGTAACCCATAATGCGATGATCCAATAAGTATCTGCTGCCATCTCTGCTGGAGCGACACTGTGAGCTCAGGTAACGCACGGAAGAGAAGCTCTGTTTGAAGAAAAAGCTCGTAACTCATCAAAATAAGCGGAGCAATAAAAAAGAGAACAACAAGCACAAGGGATGTGGCCTCAGGTAAGCCGCAGCGCATAAAAAATCTCATCCCAGGATTCATCAAAAATGCCAAAAGAGCAGCAAGCAAGATAGGGACGAGCGCCTCCTTGGCACTTGCGATACCGAAAAGAGCAATACTCAGCCATCCTACCCACGTAAAAAACGAAAAAGATCTACTATCTTGGTCCATAACAATCATTATCTTCTGTGCTAAAAAGTCCGAAAACACAAGGTGAATCGCATTTTTCTCACTATCTGTATATTGACTGGCTGCGTAAACTCTTTCAATGCAGCCAGCATCTTGTCAACGACTAGCAGCACATCTACAGAAGGCACGAGCAATGGAAACTCACAGTTTACCATCAGTAATGTCATCTTCGACACGATCAACCCAGGCACCGTACTTGACATTATTGGCGATGGATCTGGATCGATGCAAACCTACTGCCAGCCGACGACATCAGGGAGCTCCTCTTCTTCAAGCGCTATCTCATGTGCCTGCACGTTCACGTATAGCTCCACATCCAGTCCCAATACGCAGATCGATATCCCTATTTCCTACCATGAAGTTAATATGATGCGGTGCCCATATATTTCGGTGCCATCAGATGTTTCTCAGCTCACAGTCTCAGTCCATGTCACTTCAGCTGGCCTCTACAGCAACGGTGTCACACTGAGCCTTACAAGCACCTCGTCAAATGCGAGCGTCACAAACCCAAATGTCTTTGGCAAAGTCGTTCGCTACCAGTGTCGCGATATCGTGGTAATACCAAATATCCTTGATAACAACATTTACGACCCTCTCCAATCAGAAGATCCCCATATTGCTTACCCGCTTGATTTTTATGCCATGAATATAGGTGGCGCACTCTCAGCCTACGTGTCAGCACAAGGCAGTAACAGCAATCTCGCCTACTGGGATTGCCCCCCCATCCTAACACCAGGAACCACACTGAGCAGCGCATCCCAGGCAAGCTACGCAACTCAGTACAACCTCAATATGAATCTCTTCAGCGAATCATCAAGCTCCCCTGTGCTCTACCCAGTACCATCAGGCAGCGCTGATGCCACCATGTTCTATCTTGCAAAAACACGCCAAAGTGTTTTCACCGTGCCAGTCAACGCGTATGTGGCACCAACAATTTTTTCTCAATCCAGCTTTCACCCAAATCCCGTTGGCTACGGAGCTGCAACCATTGCCACAGGCATTGGCACTGAAACATGTCCATCGATTACTATCCCAACAGGGTATCAATGGGTAAAAGTTTGGCTCTTCCGCGCCAGCCTTAATGCTCGCACCTACTATACAGCAAATTCTCTCCATCAAATGGGTACGCTCACATGCAATCCAGGCGATTGGGCAACGAGTACCACGAACGTCTATGCACCCGTGTACCAAGGCTGCCATTCCTCCTACCAACACTCACTATTCAACACAATTGGTGCCTATTCTTATGGCATGGCAGACATCACCCTCACACCAAACCCTGGCATCTACTTTGCTGATCGTGTCATGAGCACAGGTGTTTGTGTCCATCTCCAGACACCTCTCACCCAAACGCCTTCAGCCGCCCCAACTCCACGCGCGACATGTGGCGCTTATGCTGGCCCCTCATGCACGTCATCTATCTACTCAGTGACCGGCGTTGACCAATGGACAGCTGTCAATATCTCTCTCACATCTGCAACCACCATTACCAACGGATGCCAAGCCAATCCCCTCATTGACCCATTTGGTCTCTGTGCCGCAAGTAGCGTAAGCGAAACCATGGCAAAAACCTCAACACAAAGCATCACCAGCAATAACCTCGATGCGAGCGCTTCGCGCTATGATTTTCTATTTATTGCCACACCAACAACGATTAACAGTAGCGATATGCAAAACAAGACAAATGCTGCCCTCCCTTACATACCCCAGCGTTACCTCACCGCAGCTGACTGCACATCAAACCCCACAACATGCGGCACAAACTATCTCATCAGCACGTATGGTCTTTCTCCCCAAGGCGTTAACAATACTGGATCTTTCCCTATTTGCGCACTGCAACCAATACCGTAAAACAATATTCACAAAAGATTAATAGTGGTATGCTTTTTGCGGATGAAGGCGCTTTTTATTGCAATCACTATACTGGGCAGCGGATGCACGAGCAGCCTACTAACGACGACAATCTTACCAAGCAGCACGCCGGTACCAATAGCAGCAAATCCAGCAAATAGTCTCTATATTTCGAACGTTATTGTAAGCGGAACAACAATAACATCAAGCAGCTCAACAAAAACCGCAAGCATCTACTTTAACACCTCGCAGTCAACTGCCCCTCTTTCTCATCATTGTAATACAGCAACTGACTCAACAGCAAAGCCATGCCTCTGCCAGTATACGTGGATAGACTCAAATAGCACCCAGAACGGTCAAACACCCCTCACACGCACCGTCCAAACAACACCCACATCCATCCAACCTAACGCCGCAGTCTGCCCATTACCTGATGTCTACAGTACAGAGGTTGCGACAAATACCCAGATTGCCATCACTCTACTCACAAGCGTTAGCAATCCCGACAATGGCCTTTTAAAGGTTAACACCTATAACTACGTCGTCGGATCACAAGGCACAACGGGTGCATTTGTGGACGCAAGTGGTGATACCTTTGACAATATTTTGCACTATAGCTGCTACCAGCTCTTCCAACGTTCAGTCAGTATCGCGTCAAAAACGGCAATGGCCACCAATCCTCAGACAGGAGCCACCATCACTGTCGCCCTAGGCTCACAGTTTTGTACCTCAAATAATGGCAACACACCCTCTGGATGCCCATCAAGTAGCAGCACAGATTTCTCATCACAAGCCTACTACTTTAATCTTTATATTCGCAACTCTGATCGAGGCAACATCAATCAGTATAACAGCAGCTTCATATGCCCGATAGTGAATGAATCACTCCCTGGAAGCAATACAGGCCAGTACTGGCCGCTTGATCAAACATTTTCCCTCGCCCTCACCGCAACAAGCGTCTTTAATGTCGGCGTTGAAGCCAACTCCCAACTCTCCTCAGGATCCGATCCAGTATCACAAAGCCATGGATGTTTTTCTACAACAACGTCAAGCTCATCAAATACCAACTCCATTATCCTCTCCTGCTTGGGATTTGCCACGCAGGCTAATAGTGACGGTACGTGTCCAACAATCACTAATGGCAATCATCAACTTATCCCCACCTTCAGACTCAGGCGCTATATTACTGCCTACCCCCGACTCTTCAATGCCTCGGGCTCCCCCACAGGCGCGCAATCTATTGATACCATTTATGTGCTTGATCGACCTGTCTCAGCACCATTAAATAGCGATCCCCTCAAGCCTTACACGATGCTCGGCCCAAAACCCTGCCCTTTTGCTTACTATGATCGCACCGCAGTCACCGGCTCCACCGGCTACAAAAGCTCAACAAGCGCACTCTGGGCGGGAAAAAATGTTGATGGACTCACCTTCCCTAATGTCGATGGCATCGATCTTTTTGGCAACCCATCTTGCTCTGCCACCATCCCTATTGTGAGCCCCGACCACACTGCCATGGGCGTCACAACTATTAATAAATATAATACTCACGGCTACAGCAGCCTTCCTATCCGCGCATCTCAGCCCTTTTTGCCTCACTATGAGGAAGACATTAACTTTGTCGCCTGCGCTCCTCAGGCTCTCCCCCTTATCGATGCGCCCCTGCATTTTTCACGCGATACCATCAGTGCTGATGCACGCCAAGGCAATGTTGCATGGTGCGCCGAGTACTACCCTACGCAGAATCCCAACGTCCCAAGCATTGACCCAACGCCTAGTATCGGCACACCAAACATCGCTCCATTTACCTCCCATGTTTCAAAAAATACAGCTGCAGGACAGTGCTCAGCCTCAACACTCACAGTCACAGGAACAGGTTACTCGTATGCTGCCACTGGGATTGCCTACCACCCAAGTGCAACCACATGGGAAAACGGCATGAGCGCCGCGACTACCTGTGATCGTACCGTATCACTATCGAATACTACCTGGACACGTTTTCCACTGCTTGCACGCTCTGCTGATATCGAAAGTGCCATACAAAATGACTACAGCTACCAGTGCGTGGTTACCTATGACGGCAATAGCGGCAAAGCAATGTCAGTCACACCAAGCGACGGATGCTGCAATGCAAACGCAGTTTTTATTCCAACAGTATCCGCGACAAGTGTAGCTGTACCAACGGCTGCGCATCTTGAGCCAGGAACGGCATGCGGCATACCAAATTATTAATTGAAAAAATACACAAGATATGCCAAAGAGCAAAGAGTGCTTCCCATTGTCTTTGAAAATAATGACCTCATTGCGTGTAACAAACCCCACGGTCTCCCATCAGGCGGATTACCAAAGAATCCCCATGCGCATTCAGCAAGCGAGTCTATGCGCCCCTACGTCTTCCACGAACCCGCATATGAACCAGGACTCCTCCATCGCTTAGATACAGCGACAAGCGGTATCCTCCTATTCGCTAAACACAAACAGAGCTACGAAGCCTACCGTTCAAACTGGCACACCTGGGTACGCAAGATCTACTGCGCACGGATCCACACTATGCACACCCTCCCGCGCGAAATTACTTACCCCCTCGGCCACTCGCGAAAGAATCAAAAAAAAATGTGTGCTCTTGTGCATGAGAGAGATCAAAATCGCATGAGACACGCCAAGATCCAGGCTGCACGCACCCTGATCATGCAACATGAGAACGATCTCGAAATAGAAATCACCACAGGCGTCCGCCATCAAATACGTTGCCACCTCGCTGCAGTCGACGCCCCCATACTTGGCGACACCCTCTATGGAGGAGCGCCCAGCAGCAGATTGCATCTGCATGCATGGAAACTTATACTCCTCCATGAAGGGCTCACAATTACAACCGAAATACCTTTTTAACCATACCAACGGTGCTCGCCTTCACCAACACCATCGAGAACCGCCTCAATCGTACGAATACGAATCCGTGATGCTCGATCATTCGTTTCATCGTAAAGGTCATTAACAAGCGTTTTGAGCTTCTCTAATGCATACATTGCAGAACCACCATTTTCTACCTTAAATGCCTCAAAAGCGGCTTGAGCAAGCGCCTTGATCGCTTTCTCATTCTCACCATTGTCAAGCATAGTATTCAGATCAGCTTCATCAAATTGCTTAAAAACAAAACTATAAACGCTCACTCCAGCAGGAATGCTCGTTGAAACCGGTGCAGCAAACACATAAGGACTGCCAATAATGAGCCCGAAAGCAATAACATAAAAAATCTTTTTCATCATACAAACTCCTTGTTTTTCGTGACAGTGTTTCTTCATGGGCGAAATCCTATTATTCCCCATACTGCATGTCAACCATAAAAAGCAGGCCTTCTTTTTCGAAATCTCTGACCCGAATGAGGATATTTCGAGACATGGACTGTGCTCGCTTTCCTGAATCCGGGCATTCTTGTTCTGCCCGTCGAATAAGTTGACGATACTGCTCACGAAAGCGCTTAGCTGCAAGTGGCAACCTGCCTCCATTGGCATGTACGGCGCTGTTGATCGTCTCCAGTAACACAGCCATTTTCTTGGCCCATTTGTCCGTCTTACCCATAGGCTCGCGCGTGGTCGCAACCGTATTTGAAATAAGCCTTCCAGTGGTCATGCACCAAAAGGCTTCGGATGCCGTTCGCAAGAAGGAATCCGCATTCCCCCGATCTTTTATGCAATTTGGTAGATTTTCATCGCTGTTGGGCCAAAGAGTCGAATTATCTTCCTCCTGAGGTCGCTTAGTCCCGTCATAGCGCAATGAACCATTGCATGAATGTGTAGAACTACTTCATG
>CAIUGE010000103.1 GCA_903898645.1 Oligoflexia bacterium
AATGCAGCTGGGACAAAGGTTGTATGCGCCTCAGATGTTGAAGAAGCTTTTTTCTTCTTCAAAATGAACCAGCCTGATTCGCTTTCAGTCTTTTGAGAAAGGCTGTCATATTTATGGGCACCATCTACGATAAGCTGCTCTGTTGCATGAATCTTGATGTCTCCTGCCTCTGTATGTGCAATAGCGTTCTGGCTATAACACAACAGCTAATCGGCGATGTTAGGCCCGCCACCAAAGAGCGCATTTAGGCCACCGTTACCTCAATTATTAAAAGGAGCAGATGGCGCGTCTATACTCACCGCCACCCTGACAGGTGGGCAGCCCTCATTTTCAGCAGCATAGGGGCTATGAAACACCAAAAGAGTCAATACAAGACCTTGCCAGAAACTCATAATAACTCCTGAATCTGATTGAGGATGCTACGACAATGACTACTTATTTGTTCTAATTGATGACTGTACGCAGCTACAAGATCCTTCTTTGCCCCTACAATGACCTCGATCGCTTCAGGTAATGTTGCGTCGATGTCATCTATTATTCCCTGAACCAGGGCCCAAACTGCATCTCGACACTGTGCTTCTCTCTGCTTTTCTGCAGGTAAATTATGCTACAATTGCTCGAGGTGTCTTTGTTGCCCCCATTCATCAAAGGTATCATAACGATCAAGATTTGATTTTTTCGTCTACAATATGCCGCGCATTTTAAGCTACTAACCCAGGGACGTCTCCTGCCAGATCCCCAGGAAGAACACTCAGGCTGAATGAGGGAATCGGTTCTCGATTCCCAATGCGGTTTCTGCTGAAGAATAAACCTGAGATGCAGCGCGCAATGTTTCATGAAGATCATAAAATTGCTTGCACTCGGTCCTTTCGTGTTCACAAACGGCGAATGCATAACTACCGATAAAACTCATAGAATAACCCTTCAGTGACTGCATGTCTACCCATTCACTTAGGTCAAGATAACTCAAAGGTTTTTTAACATTTTCTTTACTTACAACAAAAAGTCACTACTGCTTATTTACTATTATGTCAGGAAACGAGTTATCCCAATCCTTACATTCATCCTTGATGTGAACATGCTCAAAATCGTGACTTTCTTTTTGCATAATCTCAGCATATTTGAGTAAAAAATTTGCAATAGAAACAAGCTGAGAACTCGAGCCTTGAAAAGAAACTTCACTCATTTCCGCAAGGTCATTTGCATTTTTTTTAGTGTAGCCATAAATCTTCATTTTACTATCCCTTTTTGTTTCTCACCTTCTGGGTGATTTAGTCATGTTCTTCTAGCTATTCTTTTGTGGCTTTTGATGAATTAGCCTGTCAGTTCCTATAGCTGAACCTGACCGTAAGTCGATCAATGACATCCTTTTTTTTTGATAGAATTTCAAAATATGATGTATCAAAAGCTCGAACGATTAAAATAGACGGCTCAATAAATTCCTCGTTCTCTGTATTGAACAAATTTGGGGTCCAATGGATATTTGGACCCATGGATGTAGGTACAGCTAGAAATATTCCGCTTTCAAATTGAGGTACCGGCAAAACAAAATCGATTAAATCCTGAGTTGTCCCAACCTTAAGCGGAATTTGGCTTCCTTCTTTTTCCTCGTATAGCTCTAAACAATAATGATTGCGTGCAAGCACATCCACTACATACCAAGTAAGTTCATGGAGCTGATCTTCAATCTCATGCAAGATCGATGCAAGCTGGCTACCAGTGCAAGATATTCTTTCATTATTTAACTCTAATCGAGAAAGGGCTATTTGTTCTATATTAGTCATTTGACCTCAATCCTGGAAAGGTAACAGTTGAAGGCACAGCGTCACCTCTATTAGGCGTGCCGCCTGTTAGATTTTGTTCGGCAAAATGATCATGAGGATTGGAATTCCCCCCACCGTGGTCAGTCCAATCTGTAGTCTTAACTTCCTTACCGCCTGAATCAAACTGCCTGGTTTGCCGGTATTCTTCTACCCCTCCTCTTGTGCTCTTTCGAACTCCAATTTGAGTATGCTCTACGTCAGACAGCGGAACAGGCTTCCCGTGCTTATCTCTTGGAAGAGGAATTCCGTTACCTTGCTCATCACGTGGAACATACCCTTCTTGGATCGTACGCGGCTTTACTTCCCCCGTAGAATCCGTGACTACTGGTTCCGGAACCTTATGAAGCACATGACCAGCCGCTGGACCAACCGGAGCATCTCCTGTCGTTCCCATGCCCATATCAGCATTAGAAGCCTGATACCCTGGGTCTTGCTGAAGCTCCTTCGCTTTTTGGTCCAACGAAGTCTGATCCAACGTGCGAATACCCGTCATATCAGGCGCGGGCGCAATCTTCAACGTCCCAGCTGCTTCGAGCAGCCCAAGCTCCATTGCTGCCCAGAGCACTGGCATGGTCTTGTGCATGA
>CAIUGE010000104.1 GCA_903898645.1 Oligoflexia bacterium
TCAAGCTTCTAATCTTGAGACCTTAACGAAATTGACGAAGAGCAAGTTGAAGAAAATATCAAAGAACAAAAAAACTCTTCGAGGTATTTTTTTACGTTCCAAAATTGCAAAATTTATGAAATGATCTATACTTATTTTTAATAGGTAAAAATGACTGATCTATTTTGGATCACGAAGTAGTGTGTAAATTAAAATAAACCAATCTAAAAAGCAGTGAAAAATGCATTTTATTTGTAAGTTATGAGTCCAAAACTGTCTATTTATAAGTTCGTTCGCACATAAGAGTCCATATTTTTGATCTTGTCAAAAATATCTATATGCGCTATAACAAACGCATGCTTATTTCTATGTTTTTATTGTACTCGCTAGTGAGTTTGAAGCAATCTGTTGCTAGTCCTGTTGATGACAGTAGTCAGCGAATTGCGACAGATTGTGAGTCTGTGAAGCAGCAATCTCGAGCGCTTCCGCATGGAACGTCTGGTGCTCAGTTGGATCAGGCTTCTAGGGATGGTGTGCGTGCTCGTGATGTTGAAGTTACTGCTGCAGCTCAATTTGCCGAAGGGCTTGTCCCTATGCTTATTACGCTCACTGCTCCTCGTTCTCACCCTGTGAGTGAGGAAGCTATAAGTATTGATCGTCGAGCTCAGGCGGCTGCTCGCGGAGTTGAGATGATCGTTCATGGTATGCAGCAAGCTACTTGTGATGCCGCTACTTGGTTGATTGAAGCTGAAGCTGCTATTTCCGAAGCTGAAGCTTCTGTCGCAGCTGGCATGAAGTCCTATCAAGACAGCTATGCTGCTTTGTATGCTTTGGATGCAATGGGTGCTGGCGATATGGTGCTCACTGCGACTCGGGCTCGTATTCTTGCTGTGGCCGCTACTCTTGCTGAGACTATTCTTCATACCTTTGATGCTGCTACAGCTGCTCGTGATGCTCTCGGTGGCATGGTAAAGGCTAGAGCCCCTTGTTTTGTTGACGGTATGTGTCTTGATCTCAATACTGCCACGAGGCTGAGAGCTATGTCTCTTGTGTCTCGTGATGAAGCTACGCGTGCTGCTGATAGTGTAGGGCTTCGTGCTATTCGTGCTATTGCGTCTATTGAGGAGAGATTGCAGGATGTGGCTTCTGCTCCTGAGGTCACTTTTCTTCGTGCTGGTCAGATCACTCGTGCTGCCAGCATTGCTCGTCGTATTATTACTGCTGTGAGAGGTCTCTATCCGGCTTATGATGATAGACTCGTTGCAGCTCGTGCTGATGAAGTTATGGCTCGCGCTAGTGTCCAGGCTATTGATGCCCGCATTGTTTTTCTGGAATCGAGACGCCGTTCGGGTTTTTATGTTGACGAAGATATGGCTGAGGCTCTTACAGATCAAGTTGTGGCTCGCAGGAGGCATGCCCATGCTCTTTGTGGGAAGGTGGCTATTGAAGGGTATTTAGCTAAGCAAGATAAGAGGGAAGACCGTTTGGCTGTTTTATGAGATAGGGTAAGGTTTATATAGTGATGAAGTCGATACTACATGTGCGTTGGTGGGGCACGAGCGGCTCTCTGATAAAAACATAGTCTGACCTATTGTGTCGACATTCAGTATACTTTTTTAATGATAAGTCGTGTCCACATTTCCGAATTAGAAAAGCTTACTGAGCTTGCGCCTCCGGCATTTATCGTAAAATAAAATGTTTGACCTGCAGTCATTGCATAGAGAAAGTGAGCATGGGTGGAGCACATTGTATTGAATGCCGGGTAGTATGATTGATCTGATTGAACATTTGTTCCATTCACTTGGAAATAAATGCTAATATCACCAGCTGACGTGCCTGAGACGGCATCAATATTTAAGATCATGCTTATGTCGTAGACACCAGAATCAGTTATAGAGAAGGTTGTTGCATTTGTTTGTGTAATGCGATTGTTTCCAGCTGATGCCACTATCCAGCTCAGTGTTCCAGGGATTGTAAATGTAGGTGTCGATAGAGTAAAGAGGCCATAGGTGCCACCAAAAAGTGATCCATTTGTGATGCTGACGGACCCGTTGATACTTGTCGTGCCGTTCACGTTGAGTGCAGTAGTTGGCGCTGAGGTGCCAATGCCTACGTTACCTGAAGCATAGTAGAGATTTGAGCCAGTAGTTGACCATGCTGCGCTATTGAGTGCGGAGAAGTTGGCGTTCATGATAGATGCAGAAATAGGGGTCCCTGCTGTAAAGCTTGTTAAAGATGCGGTATGTGCATTTCTTATGACTAAAAAAAGATAGAACAAGATATTCATATTTTTTTATGAATCTCGTTTAAGGGCTATGAATCTAAAGACCTTGTAGCCTGCAGTACCTGCAGTGTACATGACTTTGCGAAGGGTATCGTAGGAGACGTGTTTGTCGGCAGTTATTGCAAGAATGCCTGGAAATTCAATTGGCTTGTCGACAGGTCCTGATTTTGTCAGGAGAAGTTCAGTTTTTGATCGACTCTTCATAAGAGCATCAAAAAGTGGGATGATGCGGCGGTTTTGTTGATCGAGATCGCTTGCTTTGAGGGCATAGTTCGCAGGGGAGCTGAGGTTATTGGCCTGTTGCTCAAAGTCTATGACGCGCTCGTTATCAATACTGATAGCTTCAGGTGTGATAATTAATTGGAGGCTATCTGTGGGTGTTTCTTTGGAGTCAGAAAAAGGGAGTTCCATATTTTTACTTGTTGTGAGGCTATTTGTGCTTGTATTATAGCTTTTGAGTAAAAATATGACGATGATAATCAGAATGTCCATCAAGCTGGTGAGCTGAAGATCGAATCCATGTTTTTTATTGCGGCGTTTCATGCTTCGTCTCCAAAAAGATTCCCAAAAACTATTTTTGGAAATAGTTCTTTGAGTGTTTCGTCAACACCTTGAGCATTTGGAAGGATGATTGCTGTGTCAGTTTCGGCGAAAACACGTACCGCATCCATGCATGCGATCAGCATATCGTAAGAGATACCTTTTTCAGGAAGAAAAATAATAGTGGATTCCTGAGGAAAGTGTTTCTTTGTTTCTAGGATTGCTTCATGGAGGCTTTTGGTGTCAGCTACCCTCCCTTGGTGTGGTATGGTGTGGGGCGTAATGCCGCCAAAGGGGCTGAGGAGCTCTAGTCCCTGGGCCTTCAGATGGAGCGTGAGTTGGAGAGGCTTGTGGGCAGGCGATTGTTTGTCTGGAGGCGGCGCCAATGGAAGGATGGACTCAATTTTCACAAAGATGAGAAATGAGGTCGTAAATAGAAGAAAACCAATGAGTGTTACCATGGTATCCATGATGGGTACTAAGTTGAGCTCATGGACACCTGCGCGGTGTGAACGGCGTCGACTTGATGGACTTTTCATTTTTTACTCGTTTGAATGCTTAATTTTTCGTGCAGAGAGAAGATCGATCAATTTGACCCCAAATTCATCGACTTGCTCTGTAATGCTGCTTGCCTTGCTCGATAAGATGGCGTGCGCTATCATGGAGAAAATTGCTGTAATGAGCCCAAAAGCAGTTGCATTCATGGCCTCACTGATGCCTCGTCCAAGGATCGCTTGTCTTTGTGCTGGGTCTGCAACAGCGATTGCAGCAAAAGCTCGTATCAAGCCTGTGATAGTCCCGAGGAGTCCGAAGAGAGTAGCGACGTTGGCAATGAGCGCAATATAGGGGAGGCGTCTTTCGAGCTTAGGGATAACATCGAGACTTGCTGCGTCAATAGCGTTTTGAACCTGTTCTTCTGTACGTGACGCTCTTTGAAGGCCTGCTTTAAGGACCTTCGGGAGAGCGGCATTTGGTGCACCATTACAGAGACGAAGGGCGCCTTCAATATCATTTGCAAGCACATAGCGTTGGACTTCGAACATGAATGAAACACCATCGATGCTGTAGGTGAAGTACAGCCGAACGATGCGTTCAAAGACAAAAGCCATGGCAAGCAAAAGATTGAACCCAATAATAAGCATTGCGGGATCACCGCCTTGCAATGCTGCAAGAAAACCATCTACAAACCCTTTTTGTTCCATACACACCCCCAATACATTTCGTACCTTACATTGGGGGTCTATGTCTATGGGAATAGATGTTTTTCGATTGTGGCTTCAAGTGTGGCTTTTTGTTGTGCGCCAACGACCTTGTCAACGACGTTTCCAGCCTTGAAGAACAGGATCGTTGGGATGCCAAGAATCTGAAGACTTGAGGGTGTCTGGGGGTTTTCGTCAATGTTCATCTTACAGATGTTTGCTTTCCCAGCATACTTTTCTGCCAGTTCTGACACAATGGGTTCGATCATGCGGCAGGGGCCACACCATGGTGCCCAGAAGTCAACCACTGTGAGTTGTTCTGATGCTATCTGGGCGGGGAAGCTGGCGTCGGTCAGCTGAATTGTTGACATATGCGGTCTCCTTCTTGTGCGATTGCACATTTTTATGTTACCAAAAATCCATGGCAACTGAAAAAAACCACTATAAATCAACTCTCACTATCGTTGATATCAGTTCTTTTATATTCCGTGCTTTTTTTGGCATCAAGCCCCTTCATTCGCCTCAAGGGGAACCTGTGAATGCGGTTTTTGGGGTAGCGCAGATGCTTTTACAGTTGCTTGAGAAAGAGGGTGTGCAGCATCTTGTGGTTGCCTATGATAGTCCTCAGCCAAACTTCCGCCATGCACTATTTGCGGACTATAAGGCGCACCGCCATGAGGCGCCTGAGGCGCTCGTGCCTCAATTTGCACGTGTTGATGAGCTGATTACGTCCCTAGGTTGCCACTCGGTTCGTGTTGATGGGTATGAAGCCGATGATTGTATCGCAACTTTTGCTGATTACTGGCGATCCTTGGGTCCAGATCGCTCAGTTGTGATTGTGAGTGGAGATAAGGATCTGATGCAGCTTGTGGATGCTCGGTGCACACTTTTGGACACCATGATCCAAAAACGATATGGGGTCAAAGAAGTGCAAGAGAAGTTTGGTGTCTTGCCAGGTCAGATACGTGATTACTTGTCTATTGTGGGAGACGCTTCGGACAATATACCGGGCATTGCAGGTATTGGGCCCAAGGGTGCTTGCGCTCTTTTAGAGCAGTACGGGACGCTGGGAGCTATACTGGACGCTCAGATTGATGGGAGACGGGGTCAGTTGGTGCAGGCGGGTGCCAAAAATGCTCTCCTCTCCTATGAGCTTGTCGGGTTGAGACGGGATGTGCCATGTGAGCTTGGTGATACGAGCTGGGGGCGAGCTTGTTTCGAAAGGGAGCAATTTTTAGATTTCTGCCAGCAGATGGGTTTTGTTTCGATCCAAAGACGTTTTATGAAGAAACGTGAGCAGACAGAGACGGTCTTTCAGCCTTTTGTAGGAGAGGCGCAGATTTTGTGGACCTACAAGACCTTCGTTGTTGCAGACAATGACGAGCAGGTTTGTATTCTTCAAACGCCACCACAAAATGCGATCATTGCAGCTTGGGATTGTAAGTCATTAGGGAGGGGTGGGCATTGGCGGGATTTGATGATTGCATCCTATGTGCTTGATCCTGATTTGGGTGAGTTAGGCTCATTGAAGAGGGTTTTAGAGAAATTTCATATTCACGTGGAGCATGAATCAGAGTACCCAAAAGCGCTTCGTGCACTTTGGCCGCATCTTGAGTCGCAGTTGCATGCAAAGAAGCTCTGGTGGCTCTTTGAAACGGTTGAGATGCCCTTTGTTCATCTTTTGCAGGCTATGGAAGTAAAAGGTATTGGGATTGATCACGAGGCTTTAGTAAGATGTCGGGATGCTTTTGTGGAAGAGCAGTTGGATCTTGAAAAAAGGATCAAGGCTTACGCCAAGGACGAGCTGAATGTACAATCACCAAAGCAATTGGCTCAGTTTCTGTACGTTGAGCTTGGACTGCCTCCGCAAGGGAAGGGTAAAAACCATTTGACGACTGATGCTGAAGCACTTGCGGCTTTGGCGCCGTTGCATGAGGTGCCGGCACTTTTGGTGGTGCACCGCGAGGTAACAAAGCTTCTGCACACTTATATTCTTCCCTTGCTTGAAAATACAGAACGAGTTCATACGACCTTTCATCAGACTTTGACTGCAACTGGGCGTTTATCGAGCACAAATCCAAATGTGCAAAATATCCCTATACGTTCGCCACGTGGGCAGAGGCTTCGTGAAGCTTTTTGTGCGGATCCTGGGCATGTTTTGGTATCTGCAGATTACAGTCAGATTGAACTACGGCTTTTAGCGCATATGAGTGAAGACCCTGTCCTTTGTGCAGCGTTTGCACACCATGAGGACATTCATGAAGTAACAGCGCGGGAGCTTTTTGGGAGCGTTTCTCCCGAACAAAGGCGCATCGCAAAGGCTATTAATTTTGGGCTCATCTATGGAAAAGGTGCCTTTAGTTTATCGCAGGAGCTGAAGATCAGTCGTCAAGAGGCCCAGGGTTTTATTGATCGTTACTTTGAGCGTTACCAAGGTGTGAAGCTCTTTTTGGAGCGGCAGATTGAGCAGGCGTCTCGTGATCTTTTTGTTACCTCTCTTTTAGGTCGAAGGCGTTTTTTGCCAGATTTAGCGTCAAAACATCCCGTCATGCGGCAGCATGCTTCACGGATGGCGCTGAATACGCCGCTCCAGTCATCAGCTGCCGATTTGATGAAAGTGGCAATGCTGCGTATCGAATCACGCCTACGTGCAGATCATCTCAAAAGTCAGATGATCCTTCAGGTCCATGATGAAATTATGTTGGAGTGTCCTTTGGATGAAAGGGAGCATGTGCAGGGCTTTCTTGGTGACTTGCTCTGTCAGGGTCTGGAACCCTATGTGAAGCTCCGTGTGCCACTTGAGGTGCATATTTCCTGGGGTGAGCGTTGGTCTGATCTGGCGTAGTGTAAAGCCTTGAGTGCGTAAGAGGAGCCTCCATTCTCTGTTAAAGCCTAACTCTGTCGGTTATCTAGTGAGTCCTGGTGATGCAGCTGGGGCGGCATGTTGAGATAGGCGAGTTTCATTATGTCGTGATAGTGGTGGCACAATCTTTTGAGTTTTGAGACAATGAGTCTGGATATGCGCTTTATTTATCACCAAGAAAAATGGCCACAGTTTTATTGGCAGGAAGAAGCTTTGACGGAGCTGCGGATTGCTGTTCGGTACCAGCAAGGTAAGCTTCTTGGAAGAATGGCAGAGATTGACGTTACTTTTCGGGCTGAGGCTGGATTGCAGGCGATTACTGAGGATGTCGTTAAATCGAGTGAAATTGAGGGTGAGCGGCTTGATCGTGCACGGGTTCGCTCTTCTATTGCTCGGCGACTGAATCTAGAAGCTGGTGGGGCTTATTCCGATGATCGTCATATTGATGGGGTTGTTGAGATGCTCCTTGACGCAACTCAAAATTGCATGACTCCATTAACAGCTGAGCGTCTTTACGGCTGGCACGCGGCGCTTTTCCCTATGGGATGGAGTGGTCGTACGAAAATTCGTGTAGGTCAGTGGCGTGATGATGCTCTGGGTCCCATGCAGGTGATTTCTGGCGCTATGGGTAAAGAAAAGGTTCATTTTGAGGCTCCCGCCGCCGTGCGAGTGGATCAGGAGATGCAGCAGTTTTTAGACTGGGTCAATGCAATAAATGTTACAGATGGAGCAATGAAGGCTGCAATAGCACATTTCTGGTTTGTGATTGTGCATCCATTTGATGACGGGAACGGCCGCATAGCTCGAGCTATTACTGACTTGCTCTTAGCTCGATCGGAGAAGAATTTTCAGAGATTTTATAGCATGTCTTCTCAGATTATGTCTGAGCGTGCGGCATACTACCGAGTGCTTGAGCGAGCGCAGGGAGATTCACTTGATATTACTCAATGGTTGGTATGGTTTTTAAGCTGTCTTGGTCGTGCTATTGAGGGGTCAGAAACCTTGGTTTCGGGAGTACTTATAAAAGCTCGCTGCTGGAGGAGTTGGCAGCAGTATGGTCTAAACTTAAGACAGCAAGATATGCTGAATCGTCTTCTGGATGGATTTCGAGGGAAGATGACATTGCTTCAATGGATGAAGCTGAATCATTGCTCACAGAAGATTGCTGAGGGAGATCTTGAGCAGCTTGTGGTGTGCGGAGTTCTGCAGAAGCATGTTGGGGCACGGAGTGCGTGGTACACGCTCATCAGGCCAAATATTGGAGAGGCTGGTTGGTTTGATTGACGTGTGATTACGCTTTGTGAGACTCCTGGTCTAAAATAACTGCCCAAGGGTAATTTTCACGATACTTTGTGCCTCATTGCGATGCTTCATACTTTTTTTAACTCGATTTGGAATTGTTCAAAGCGGATTTTCTGTCACACGAGAAGGGGTACCGAGTTCCGGCTTGTTTAGAAGTGCTATTCGCCATAATTTTGCTTGTAAATTCGCTGATAAATGCGCCGAGCGTGTCGACCTAAATAAATGACAGTGTTTAGTTGTTGTGCGAGCGAGCGGGTGTTACGATGATACTCGTGGAGGGTGGTATATTATGAATAGAATCTATGGTTTTAACTTACTATACTTCTTCTGTATGTTCTCGTCACATGCGACCTCTGTTTCCTTGCCCTATAGTTTTACAGCAGGGGCCCCCATATCGGCGAGCCAGATGATGGGGAATTTTGTGTGCCGTAGTCTCACATAAGAAGGAGCTAGAAATGAGCAACTAACGATGTGGACAAGCTATGGGAAAGATGAGGGTGGGCCCCTCGGACTCGGCGTACAGGCGCAGGGTTCAAACCACTTCAAGGTGCAGCA
>CAIUGE010000105.1 GCA_903898645.1 Oligoflexia bacterium
GCCTCCTAATCCTCCGTCCATAATCTCCAATCTATCAAAGAAAAAGACGGGAAGAGAAAAATTTCTCTTCCTTGGGGTCGGGATCTGTGTTCTATAGCCATTAAATATGGTAGTGGCGCACTATTAGGTTGATGCCAGGCTCTTCGAACATTTATTTTACTACTGGGTCAGTTGGGATTGGGAGCTCTGTGCCTGCGAATGCATTAGATGTCAATGGGGCAATTGCGTATAGTGTAACAAACAAGAAAACTACGTATTACGGAACACCATCATGGAGTTTCAGCACGACAGGTGGAACGACCGGATTTATTCCAATTTATTCATTTACATATACAGCGTCTACAAATGGAATGGCCATTATAACATCCACTGGGCATGTGCAACATAGCATAAATGGTAGCTGGATATATGTTGGCATCATGATTGATGGTGCTTTTGTTAATGCCAATTCCGGCTTATTCGATAGTTTTGCGCTTAACGCTGCCACTGTACAGGGAGGTTCTTTTCTAATATTCTATACAACATCTATTTTATGGATGGGCTACAGCCATACTGTCTGCGTTAATCTGAGTGCCGGAAATCATACGATTGGCATAGGTATATTTCAACAAGGCGGCACTATGTGGCTTAATGGTTCTGCTATAAATATCGGATTTATCCCCAGAAATACTTCGTAATGGCAAGTTGAAATTAAGTCTGAAAAATCGCGCGAACGCCTGAAGAATACATCAACTATTCCTTTGATCTGATCAGTGACTAGAAAAGCAACCTCGTCTATTTTTTCGCACACCTCTGCAGCTCGTACAAGCGAGGGGCCAACAAAATACCAACGAACTGATCAGCAAATATCTTCAAAGCTATGTTAAGATCTTTTGAAAGCGCACAATCCTTCATGCAAAGATGGCGCACGAAAGAGGGCAGAGCCTACAACAAAATGCTGCGCGCCCACACAGAGCGGCATTGTGGCGGGCGTCATGCCACCGTCTATAACGATTTCAAAACTACCCTGAAGCGCGTGGAGCTGCATAATGCGTTCGGATGTGGCAGGCAAAAATGCCTGACCACCAAAGCCAGGTTCAACAGACATCAAAAGTACTTCAGAAACGCTGTTTTTATAGGGCTCAAGGCTCTGGATAGGAGTACGAGGACGAATGGCTAAATTGAGATGAGGTCGCCCAATAAGATTTTTTGGTACAACCTCGATATGGACTGTCACACTATCAGCCCCTGCTTGGAAAAAGATATCCACCCATTTTTCAGGCTCTTGTACCATGAGGTGACAATCAAGATGCATGGACGAGTGCTTACGAAGAGCCCGAACGGTATGCGGACCAAAACTCAGGTTTGGGACAAAGTGCCCATCCATAATGTCAATATGGAGGCGCTTGATACCACAGGCCTCGAGTTGAGAAAGAGTGTCGCCTAACATCACGCCATCGTAGGCAAGGAGGGAAGGGATGATCACGAAAATCCAAGCATACGCACGAGCCCTTGGCTTTGTGCCTGCTTGCCTTCTTTTTGAATACTGAGCAGCTCTAACCCGCCATTACTTGTCCCTAAAATAACACGGTCCTGGTCAGCATGGATCCCTAGTGGCCAAGAGCCAGAAATTGCACGGGCCTTTTTGATAAGAAGGCGTTGGTCACGAAACATGATGCTGGTGCCTGGCCAAGGGTCAAATGCCTGGACCTTGCGCTCAAGCTCTTTGGCTGATTGGGCAGGATTCAAAATAGACTCTTCTTTCTCTATTTTGTGAGCATAGGTCACAAGCGCCTCATTTTGATGGACAGGAGGCGGCATATTTTCCAGGACATCAAGGAGGAGCTTAGGCGCCATATGGGAGAGCTTTTCGAACATCATGCCGCTTGTGGCATCTGTGGGCATAGGGATACTGACTGAGCCCAGCATAGGTCCTGCATCCATTTTTTTTACTAATTGGATAATCGTGAGACCAATGTCTGTATCTCCTGCCTCAATGGCTCTTTGGATGGGAGCCGCTCCCCGCCAACGAGGCAAAAGAGAGCCATGCACATTCAAACATCCTTTTTTAGGGATACTGAGGACATGATCGGAAAGGATCTTGCCATAAGCCACAACAATAAAGAAATCGGCATCTAGGGCATCAATAGTATGAGTAACAGGAAGACCCAGACGAAGTGCACATGCTTTGACATCTGATGGCATAAGACGCAAGCCCCGCCCAACTGGACGGTCAGGTTGCGTCACAACTTGGATAACATTATGCTCGGCGTGAAGCGCTTCCAGCGTGGGACATGCAAATTGTGGTGTACCGAGAAAAACGACCCTAGCCATCTTCTTGCTCACGCCTTGCTTTGCGAAGCTTTTGCTTGGTCGCTGCTTTTTTGGCAGAAGAAAGCTTATCGATAAAAAGCCTGCCATTCAGATGATCCATCTCATGCTGCAAGCAGACTGCCTGCAAGCCATCTGTTACTATTCTTCGCTCTCTGCCATCAATGTCATGATACCTCACCCAGACTTTTTCAAAGCGTTTGACTTTACAGTTAAACCCAGGCACTGACAGGCAGCCCTCAGAATACAGGATCTCTCCCTCATGTTTTTCAAGTATTGGATTGATCATGACCTGCGGTTTACGGTTCAGAATGATCTGATCATCGTCATGCTCGTACTCAACATCAAGCACGATGATCCGCTTGAGTATGCCCACTTGGTTTGCAGCCAAACCTATGCCGGGAGCTTCGTACATTGTTTCGAGCATATCTTCTGCAAGCTTGTACAAGCTTCTGTCGATCCTCTCCAAAGGAAGCGACCGCTTCGAAAGAACGATATCGGGAAATGTATACACCTTCAACCTTGCCACTGAGCTAAAGATACCACTTTTTCAGCATCCATGCAGCAGCAAACCCCACAAAGATCATGTTCGGAAGCCAAGCTGCGACCCATGGAGTCAGCGCTCCCTTGATGCCAAAGGAGAGACCTGTTGAGAAAAAAAGCCAGTAGCAGAAAGTGATAAGGAGACAAAGGCCCATCTGCTTAGCCATACCCCCCTCACGACGTGACGTGACCTGGATAGAAAAGGGGAGAGCAAGGATGAACATCACAAGAGGGACTGCGAGGAGAGCGAACCTTGACTGGTACTTAACTTCAAAGGCCTTAGTATCAGCGCCAGCCCGCTTCATGCGACGGATATACCGATCCAAAGCGTGAAAGTTCAAGCTATCCCCTTCTTTCTCAATTTCTTGGAATTCCTTTGGCGTTTCAGCGATGATCACACGCTTCGTCTCAAACTTCTGCGTGAGCGGGAAAGAATCTTCGGCTGTGAACACGCTAATGGTCCCATGATGCAAGATCCATCCATCTGAACTGTACTCTGCTGTCTCGGCACCTATAAATTGAGTCAAGTGAAAATGCTCATCAAAAGTATAGATACTAATGCCATAGATAGTTTTTAATCCCTGATCAAATCGCTCTAAATTGTAGATCATGTTTTTTGATCGGTACCAGATCTTGTCACGCTTCACATCAAGGTAGAAATCAGTTTTCTTCTCCATTTCCCGCCAGTAGTAGTTCGTGCGGTAACGGTAAACAACAGGAAGTATTTTATCCTGAACTCCGTACAAAACAGCCGAAAGTGCACACACAGCAATTGCAAGAATGCTGACCAGCCTCCAGATACTCATTCCGCAGGCAAGAAACGCAATCAATTCCTGGGTCTTGGCGAATCCCATCAACGTCAACATGGTTGCCAAAAGGATGCTGGGGCCTGCCATCTGAACTACAATTTTGGGGATATCAAGAAGATGGTAGATAACAATCTGCGTTGTTTCAAACCGGTGCTCAAAGATGTCAGTAAACATCGCTTGGAACAGGAACATGAGCGTCATGCCGAAGACACCAAGACCAACGTTTTTGATAAAACTTGACAGAATGTAGCGATCTAAAAGCCTCATAACTGAAGCCTACCCTTCCAATTTTTGAAAAGGAAGGGTAGGCTTCAGTCTATGGATGAAGATAGTTTCGGCTCAAAAATGCTCCGCTTAGGTAAGACAATCCTCCTGAAATTCCTCAAAATACTTCTCAGTATTGACTCGTTCGATAAAAGAAGTCTCATCGATAATCTCAAATCCCTTGGTGTGGCAATTTTCATCGTCCTGATCATCAGATCGAGTCTTTTCGAAGCCTTCAAGATCCCTTCAGGCTCGATGATCCCAACACTTTTTATTGGGGACCATATTTTTGTCAACAAGATGGCCTATGGACTCAAAGTACCTTTTGCCGATTCGTTCATCGACAAACCTGTCTACATCCAAAAAGGTGCGGCGCCTGAACGCGGTGACATCATTGTTTTTCTCTACCCAGAAGATGAAAGCGTCCACTATATCAAGCGCGTCATAGGCACTCCTGGCGACACCGTTGAAGTGCGCAATAAAATGCTCTATGTGAACAACAAACCTGTCCCACGCGAGCCCCTTGCAGAAGCTGCCGCTCAAGCCGTCATTAAGCAACTTGGAGACCGCAAATACGACCAAGGCACAACAGAAGCCTGGATCGAACATCTCAGTCCCGAGCATGGCAATGTTGTCGATCATGTCATCTTTCTTGATAAGGAAGCAGGGTATGTGACTGAGAACTTCTCCCCCGTCACCGTTCCAAGCGAACATCTCTTTGTTATGGGTGATAACCGAGACTTCTCCAAAGACAGCAGGTTCTGGGGATTTGTGCCGTTCAAGAACGTCAAAGGGAAGGCCGCTGTGATCTTCTTCTCCTACAGTGTCTTTGAAGGCCTAGCCTTCCACCCAGACCGCATTGGCACATTGCTTCATTAGAGAGGTCGTCGAGATTCATCAATCTGATCTTCAGGAGGGGGCTCCGTAGGGAAATTTGTCCCAGGTATTTCGTCATCCTGTCCTCTTTGGATCATTGCGGCTGTTAGCTGAGGCCACTCTATTGATTGCCCTTGTTCAGCAAGCCGCCGTGCAGCTACCATTGCAGTCTGTCGACGTAAAATCTCCCTCAACATATCTGCTTCAACAAGGGCTCGTTTTTTCGTCACCGGATCTGTACATCCTTCACTATGAGACACAAAAGTAACCACCAATTGAGCAGGTCGACCAAACTGAGCGGGCCTCGCACCAATGATGCGACACACAAAGGGCACAGGCAATGGCAGCATAAATGACGCACCCTGCGCAACTGTTACAATAAGGGTCAACAGAACTAATAAATGCATATACTTCCTCACTTTCAAACCTTGCTAGCTGAGCTTTGCGCCACATCCATAGCGCATCAAGTCAAGATAGAACAAACGTATCTTAGACTATATTTTACCGTATAGTAGTCATTTTTTTATATTAAATTGGCGCGCACTCCATGGTTTTATCGAGCAATAACTGATGAAAGTTATGAGGCCATCTGGCCAAGCTCAGCATGAAGGTATGCGTTGAGACGGAAGCTATCACAGATGAGATCAGTAGCCAACTAGGTTTTTTAAAAGCGACTTCAAATCAAGCCACACAAAGTACCCCTTCATACCCCAGAGGTAGGTGGTGGTTTCAATAGGGCTACGAAGAATCACACAGGCCTGTCTTCACTCAAGCAGACGATGCATTATATCAAGCCAGCTGCTGCTGACTGGAAGCGATAAAATCACCCCCCTTGAAATCTAGTAAATCCCTCGTCGATAACAGCACAAAGGCAACTAGAGTGCACTTCTTTCAGCTGCCGTCACCCCAACAGTGGGGATCATATTATTGTGAATTGCATATCTGAAAAGATTAGCGGTGTTATCCTCAGAAAGTGGCGTGCCACAATAACGCTTAATATCAGCACGAGTAGGAGGCCTATTAGCAACCACAGCCGCCATGACTGCAGCCTGAGCAGCAACACGCTTCGCGCTCCCATCTGTTGGTGAAGCCATTGCCAGAGCACAATGCATATAAGAACCTACAAATACTCCAAAAATAAGAACGCTCGTCTTCATACTACTACCCCCTAAGTATTCAAAAAAAGCCATACTTAGGTTGTAGCAAAAATAATACCATGACACTTAAGTTGAAATACAGATAAGACCATGACACATCGTCATGATAGACACATTCTCTATGACAATACACATGTGCTATATATAGACAGAGGGGGATTTGAGGAATGTTAGATCAAAAGGCTGTCTTAACACTGATGACCAAGAAAGAGGAAGGAAAAATTGCCAAGGCAAAATACAGTTGCCTGAGCGAGGTCATGCGGAGGTACAAATCCGCACGCAATCTCAGCATAGTGGCGCATAACTTGAGCCAGATAACGATACACGAGGAAACTGCACCTTTTGAAGAGCCTTAAAGGCCATAAGGATCAACGTCAATGAGGAGCGCTATTTTTTGTTCCTGTGCATAGGTGCGAGCAATAAGCGCAGGCCCATGCACATGCTCAAGCTTCTGACCACGAAGGAGGATATCAAAGCGATGGGTGTTTTGTTTTTTCTCAAGGAATGCTTCACTAGGACCGAGAATAGTCGCCTCTTTTGCAACACTCTGGAGACAGCGTAGAATCTTTTCAGCATCATCCCGCGCTTCCTGATACGTACGCGCCTCAATGCGGCACCGAATAATGCGCCCAAATGGCGGGTAAAGAAGGGCCTGCCGTAGTCCTCGTTCCTGCTTAAAAAAAACGTCTCGTTTTCTCTCATCAAAAAGCGCTTCAAGCACAGGATGATGGTAGTCCTCAGCCTGAATAAGCACTTCACCTGCACCTCTACGGCCTGCGCGTCCTGCAACCTGAGTGAGGATTTGAAGAGCACGCTCAGATGCGCGAAAATCAGGCCAATAAAAAAGCGCATCAGCTGATACAACAATCACGAGTGTCACATTGGCAAAATCGTGACCTGAAACCACCATCTGTGTGCCAATCAAAATATCAGCTTCATGCGCTGCAAAGGCATCAGTAATAGCGGTCAGTTTCTTTACTGTTGTTGCATGATCTCGGTCAAGGGTTAAAACACGCGCTGTTGGCAAAACATCTCGAATAAAAAGATCGAGCTTCTCCGTACCAAACCCAAAGCACTGCAAGATCCCATCACATTTCGGACACATATCTAAGGATGGCGCTTGATACCCACAGACGTGGCAACGCATGAGCCTGCCCCCTTTATGGGCAGTGAGCGACAATGAGCATGCTGGGCACATACAGACATACTTGCAGCTTGTGCAGCGGATACATGAGGCATACCCTCTTTTGTTGAGAAAAATAATACTCTGCTCACCACGCGCAAGTGTCGCTCGCAAAGCAAGCACTGCCTCATGAGACAGATTCTTCGATGCTGGCACCAAACGGACCGTAGGCAATACGCCTCCTGAAAAACGCGTTTTTAGCACTGCATGCTGATACTTGGCACATTTCTCCTTGGTCTCAAGACTGAGTGTTGCAGAGCCTAAAATAACGCGCGCTTTTGCCATACGGCCACGCACAAGTGCAACGTCTCGTGCATGGTATCTTACATGATCTTCTTGCTTATACGTAGGGTCATGCTCCTCATCAACGATGATAAGACCAAGGTCCCGGATGGGAGCAAAGACTGCAGAGCGCGCACCCAGGAGCACAACAGGACTATGATTTTTGAGCGCCTGACTCATAGCAAACCGCTTTGATGGTGACAGGCCACTATGCCACAGCAGTACAGGTACGGGCACGAGACGCGCAATACGAGATTCGAGCGCAGGAGTGAGCGCTATTTGCGGTACCAAAAAAAGACTCGATCTCCCCTCACTCAAGGTCCGCCTTGCAAGCTCTGCATAGACCTCTGTTTTTCCACTCCCAGTAACGCCTTCTAAAACGCCCACTAAAGAGCCTGACCATAAAAGGTCAGCAGCCTCTTTTTGCTGGACATTGAGCTCAGGCACTGATGGATTTGTCGGCGCATAAGTAAATTTACTGCGCCGAAGCTTCAGACTTTCAGCAGGCGCCGCAACTGCAAGCACCTCACCAAGAGGCGCAAGCGTGTAATCAGCCACCCACTGACAAAGAGCAAGCTGCTCCTGGGAAAGAGCACCTAATCCTGCCTCAAGAATATCTTTCAAAACCAAATCAGATGCTTGATCACCCAAGACATAGCCAAACGACTGGGATCGCCCTAAGGGAACACGCACCCAGCTGCCAGGCGCAACATAAGCATCTAAATGTGGGGGCACACGGTAGGTATACGTTTGGTACAAGGGCCGCGCAACGGCAACGCGAACTGATCGCATACTAGAAAAGGAGTGTCAAAAGAGGCTCAAGCTCACTTGGAATACTCAGCTCACCTTCTATTGGTGGCATATTTGAGGCACTGACGAGACTCACTGTCCATGAATCATTAATCACAATGTTGGTCATCATGGACCCTGAAAAAGTTGCATGTACCTTATACGAGCCCACAATACCATCGAGCGCTACAGGCAAAAATGTATCCTTTTCAACAAAAAGCCTGTCACATAAAGCATACGCAATACGCCCATCTACACGCTTGAGCACGCCTTGCGAAGTACCAGGCGACTGCACGACCTTCATGACCTGAGGCGTTTTTACAACCTGAGCCTCTTCTTGAGCAAGGATACAGCCCAATTGCTCAAGCGCATCAGTGACATCAGCCACACTCGTAGCAAGCACAAATCGATGAATAGCTCCTATTTTAGAAAATGGCCGCGTCATGCGTCGTTCACCTTTGCTGTTTTTTATCACTAAGGTCGAAAGCATTTTCTTGTAATCCATATGTTCGGTCACAACAAGCGAATCAAAGTGCTTGTCGCCTCGAGCAATATCGACCCTAAAAGTAGCCTTGGCAATTTTCTCATCGCGCTTTTTGACCATTTTCCCAACAATATAGCTATCAGACGGGACAAAAGCATGCGCACACATTGCTAGTATGAGAAACTTATTCACATTGCCTCGCAAAATCACAGATCAGTTTTCGAACACCTGCCGCCAAATCAGGCCTTTTCAGGGCAAAGTGCAACGTTGCTTCCAAAAAACCCAACCGATCGCCTGTATCAAACCGCTGACCTTGGAACTCATAGCCATAAAGCTTTTGACTCTGCAGTAAATGCACAAGCCCATCAGTCAACTGAAGCTCTCCACCTCGGCCTGGACCGATAGAACGCAATGAGTCAAATATCTCAGCTGTCACAATATAGCGTCCTGGAATCGCCATACGGGAAGGCGCCTCAGGCAACTTCGGCTTCTCAATAAGTGTGCTGATCTCAAAAAGCCTCTCGCCAATCTGAACTCCTGATATAATCCCGTACTTTGAAACATCGCTTTCTGGCACCTGCATAATTGCAACAACAGATGCTTGACGCTCCTCGTAAATATCCATCAACTGACGAATACACGGTTTTGCACAATCCATCAGATCGTCCCCGAGCAAAATAGCAAAAGGCTCATCCCCAATAGCCTGCTGTGCACACAAAATAGCGTGCCCCAAACCCAAAGGCTCTTTTTGACGTATGGAGACTATGGAGCAACGTTCTGAAAGACCCCTTAAACGCTGCGCCATAGCCATATTACCGCGACGTGCAAGCCGTTCCTCAAGCTCAAAATGATGATCAAAATGATTCTCAATCGATTCTTTGTTTCGTGCAGTCACAAAGAAAATCTCATCGATTCCCGCATCAAGCGCCTCTTCCACAATATACTGGATCATCGGCGTATCAACGATAGGGATCATTTCTTTCGGAATAGATTTCGTTGCAGGAAGGAACCTTGTTCCTAATCCTGCAACTGGAATCACAGCCTTGCGTACTTTCGTTCGACCCATTTACACCCTGCCTGAAAAACGATGCTCCTCAGTTTCAATCTCAGCCTTACATTCTATACAAAGTGTTGTAAAAGGAAATGCATCAATACGTGCATCTGATATTGCTTCCTCACAACGAACACAGTTGCCAAAACTTCCATCACTGAGACGCCGCAAAGCATCATCAATTTGACGAAGCGTTTGACGATCACGATTTTTCATCTGGACAGTCAAACTCTTATGCGTTTCAGCTGCTGCCTGGTCTACTGAGTCTGTAAATGTTGTTTCGTCATTTAAAAGTTGTTCAGTTGCAAGCCTTAAATCCTTTGCCATCAGTTCTCTTCGTGACATCAGCTGCCCACGGTAATGATCCAACTTTTCTTTCAATAATGCCATTGCTCCTCCTATCTGTAAGGGTATTGTGTGAAAAAGCTTCATGCTCGTTCATCGACGTCAGAGCTAACCTTCGTGGCAGTTACTAGCAGATTTCACCAAGGAGAGCAAGACGTATTGACGCTGACGCTCATTTTCATCTACTCTCACTCAATGATCCTTATGACATTCCTGCTGATTGCCCATGCATCTGATTTTCACTCTCCACGTACTGCAGCTCTTGGCGGAGCAGGTCATGCGAGTCCTTTTCTCCATGATGCCATATACCTCAACCCCGCCTACGGATCCTTCCATGCAACTCATAGTTTGGGAACCTCCTACTATGAAGCACAAGGCGGTCATTTAAAGACAAATGGCTGGAATACAACTGTCTTAGATGCCAGCTCTGATGCGCTTTTTCAAGCAGGCGTTGGCTTTACTCGAAGAGAAGATGTGTCTATGCTCCATGTCGGTGCGTCAAAAAGTTTCCTTACACGCTACGGCGGGGGCATAGGTGGCAAATGTCTTTTCTTCCCTACACAATTAGGCAATACCCGCATTAATGACCTCTCTTTATCCATTGCCGCCATCCCGCTCAGCTTCCTGCAACTCTCATTCACCGTCGACAATGTTCTGGAAAATGCCAGAAATTATTCAAGCACTTTTCTTCGTGAGTATGTGCTGGGCTCTAAATGGTCACTCAGCTCTCTTATCACTCTCTATATTGACCCCCACCTCACTCCAGGCTGGAAGACACCTTTAGGTTATGAAATGGGTGCTGAACTCACTGCATTTCAAGATTTTTACATCAGATTTGGATCTTTTCGTGAAGCAAGCATTCCCTTTGCAGCAACCCGCGGCAACGGGTACGCCGCAGGTTTAGGCTGGCTCGGACCAAAGCTTTCCATCGACTATGCCTCGATGCGTCTTTTAGAGCCAATAATTGCGATCCAGCACACCATTGGGATCGTGATCTTCTTCTAAAGATGCAAGAACAGCATCCTCGAAAATATCCTCACCATGATGCACATAGATGACACGAAATCCCTTAAGCATCTCCTTAGCGACCTCTCGTCTTTGATGATCCATAGAACTCCATATCTCATCAAGTAGCAGCACTTCAGGTTGCCTCATACATGCGCATGCAAGATAGGCACTTTGCCTCTGCCCTGAGCTCATTAATGCAAGCGGCATATGAAGATCCAAATCCCACTTCGGATCACACACACCAAGCATCTCACCACACGTGATTGCAGCCCACGGCAACTCCCACGTCGTGACATACTGCGCATTTTTGAGCACTCCCTCAACAATCCATGGAGGGTCCAACAGTCCAGCAAGTGCCTTCAAAACAGTTGTTTTCCCTGACCCATTCGGACCCACAAGCCGCACAAGATTGCCTTCAAACTTCGCCCGTAGAGTTCTTTTTTTCGATATAACTTTTATTTCCATGCGTGATTCAGACATAAAAAAGGTGCAAGTAACAAATTCAGCATAATACCAACAGGTATGACCTCGGGCCGTAAAAGCGTATGCGCTCCAAAATCTGCCACCAAAAGTGCGCCACTTCCAAGTAATGCACCATAATGAAAGTTCACCCGATGCAAGTACGTTCCCGATAAACGCCGCGCAACAACTGGCACCACAAGACCCAAAGACCCAATGAGCCCTCCCTGCGAAACAGTCACAGCGACCACCAAAGATTCCTTGAGCATTAAAAGCACAAACAGACGCTTCGTCTTCAGCCCCAAAGCCCTTGCATGATCAGCACCTAGCAATAGCAGGTCAAGCTGTGGACAAAATCTCAATGACACAAGATAATTAACACAAGCAGTCACCCCAAGCGCAATGGCACTTGACCAAGAATTATTCAAAGCCCCAAAAAGCCAATGGAAGGTTTCAAAACCTCGATGCTGCGCTGTCAGCACAATAAGCGCACAGCTGGTCAGCATACTCCCTAATGTCACACCCACAATAAGTACATGTCTGCGAGGCACCATGATAAGCAAAACGCCTTGCATCAATGCGCCTACAAATGCATTCCCTAAAAGGGCACCCAATAAAGCGCCCCCACTTAACCCCAACGTCACCGGCTCACAAAACGTATGCATACACAGCGTCTGCAAGATAAGCCCTGATTGCACCAAAATGACGCCTAGAGCTACAGCAACAATGATGCGAGGCAACCAATCACTTGCGGACAAGGCGATGCCGGAAAAGACAAGCAATCCCAACTACAAACAAAAAGCCAGAGATCCACTGGCTTGTCGACAATGGACCTACAAAACCGCGAATAACATCCCCTCGGAGCATTTCAAGAGCTGTCCGCATACAAGGGTAGATAAGCAAATATGCCACTGTCACTTGCCCTGACTTCCCTCTCTTAAAGAGCCATACAAAAAATCCGCACAACATAAAAAGCAAAAAACTTTCATAGAGCTGCACCGGATGGACTGCTACATGCCTCAGTGAAGACTCAATAATATCTGATGCCTCAAACTTCACCGCCCAAGACACATTTGTTGGGCACCCATAGCAGCATCCTGCAAAAAAGCATCCAATACGTCCTATGGCATGCGCAAGCACAAGCCCTGGTGTCATCACATCAAGGATATCCCACAACCTGAGCTTATGTTTTCTTACATACCAAATCGTGTAGGGGATAACAGCCAAAGGCCCGCCAAAAAAAACAAGCCCCCCTTCCCATATCTTAACGACTCGCGTTATATCCTCAGAAAAATACGGCAGTGCCGTCAGCACATACAAAAGCCTGGCACCTACAAAACCTACAATCAACCCCCAAAAACTCAGGTCAGTGAAAGCTGCCAACTTGCCAGGCATCCTTTTCTGCACCAAACGTTTACAAAGCTCCATACCTAAATAAAATCCCAAGGCCACACAGGCCCCATAGGTACGGATTTGATAAAAACCTAAATCTATCAGTATTGGATGCATCGTTGACTCCTCGCTTCTTAATACCACAAGATGGCAGGAATCAAATGCACATGTAACACAGTAATCGTACTGCTCTCCCGTTCTTGAATGAAAATCACTGCAAGCGTTCATGTCGAGAAGCTAAATGCTTGACTCAACGAGTTACGAAAAACCCGAATCAAGTCACCTCGAATGGCAATAAAACTCAAGCACAAGAGCCTTGCTACAAAACAAGAGTTGACCAAAAAACCCATGATTTGATAGGCTTTTTTCGGGGGACAAGAATGCACAAAATTCTCATCACGATAGCACGCAGGAGACTATCACTGTGCTTCTTGTCTGTGTCGGCACATGCGACCTCAATCACCTTGCCGTACAGCTTTACAGCAGGGAGCCCAATATCAGCGAGCCAGATGATGGGAAACTTTTCGTCTATCACAAGCGCCATTTCAAGCACTGTGAGTAGTCCTTGGGTGACGAGTTCTTCAAATATTTACTTTAATACTGGGTCAGTTGGGATCGGAAGCTCAGCGCCTGCGTATGCGATGGATGTGAGCGGGAGCGTCAATGCTACATCAATGTTAATCAACAAGTCGCCTGTCATTGACACCAATGCAAACATATTTGGAGGACGTGTACAGGCCACAACCGGATTCGGCACTGCGTACTATGCTAGCAGCGGATCATCAATACAGTTTCTTTGCCAAAATGTCGCTTTCTACCGAGTTTCAGTGTACGCAACAAATGCGAGTACAAGCGGGGGAATTGGCATATATAATTTTATTGGTCTTAATAAAAATGGCGGAGGCGGCCCCAATCCAATTGTTTTAACTTTAGCAACAGTTGGTACTATATCATGGTCATTTGCATATGCAGCGTCTGGAGCAAATGATACAACAGTTACGGTTAACACAACAACTGCATATGACCAAGGAACAAGAGTTATTGTGGAAAGACTTTATTAAATAGTCGCTGCCGCAAACGTCGTCCTTGAAATCTTCCTTTTTGATATGCCCGAATCATAAAAACATGCGGCTGTAGAAGCTATCCATGAAAATTAAAGTCCTTTCTTCTGCCCTACCTCTTGATGGCGCAGAGCTTGCAGCCTGTTGGTGATGTACCAACAACGGCTCCTGCATACAATAAGGACACTTGTTCTTCCAGGACTGTATGACCGCTGGACTAACGAAAGCTCCACATTTTTGGCACACATGGAGGCCATTGACGTCCAGCTCTTGTTCAGTCACGCGACATATCGCCTGATACCCAACCGACAATAATTTCAACGCTCTTGCTATTGCTTTCTCTTTTTCTTTATCTGCCTTAGCATGATAGCCGCCCAATAGAATATTATCATAAGAGAAAATATGCAGCTTGTCGAAATAAGCAACCATCTCAGGAAGTCTCTCAGCCTTCAATCCAGACAAATCCTGTGCACTCACTCTATCCATAATTGCTGCCGCCAGAGCTTTATCCTCAGCGGATACAGCGGCTTGAATAACTTCTGTAGCAGGCCGTTGAGGCTCCTTAATAAGAATCCCGAACGGCGACAGATCATCTGACGGTATTTCGAATATCACTGCACGACATGCGGACCTCAATTGGCTAGACAGATCCTGCAACTCACGGTATTCACGCCTTGCAGACATTCCTCTCTCCCCTGTAAAGTGGAAGCGGTCCAGGCTTTCAAGATATGCCGATATTGCAACATCTGCAGAACGAAAAGCGTCTCTCGCCCTTTCTCTTGCATCCACTAGAAATCTCAGCCCATCACGAGTCCTACTAGCTGTGCTGACATCATCTATAGCCGCTGCATAGATTCGCCTTGCATCCGCTACAGCCACTTGTTTTGCGCGCAACTCAGCTGAATCTGGCTCCCCTCCTAGCGCTAGAACTTCCCCCGGCTCCGCAGCAGCGCCACCAGCCGCCCCTGCTCGTCCAACTGCAAACGCGGTAACAATACATAACAGTAAAATGCGCAATTCATTCTCCTCATGACACCAGGCACATTCAATGCGTAGTGTATATTACATTTTGCAGACTTTGTCTCATCAAACCCCAGCATCACTACTTCCGTCTGAAGAGCAACTTTAATAGCAAGAGAACGTTGTTGAGCAAGCTCAATATATCAATACGCGCTTTGACGTCCTGGGCGCAGACATGCCCGTGATTAATGATAAAATTTGCACGTTTTTCTGAAAACTGCGCATCACCTTTTTTGTGGCTATCCAGACCGACGCATTGGGCGACCTACCAAGCAGGTCCGCCAGATAAGCTTTAAAGACACTCAAAAAATGAGACTTGGACTGCGCTCGCTTCCTGAATCTGGGCATTCTTGTTCTGCCCGTCGAATAAGCTGACGATACTGCTCATGCAAACGCTTAGCTTCAAGTGAAGGTAACGATGTCTAGTTCATGCAAAAATATTACAAAATGTGTCCGATTGACCACAGATTGACACGCATTGTCATGATTTGTAAAAATGCAGACAAGGGGGGAATAAGCTTAACGCTGCGTATCAAGCCTTATTTCGATTCTTCCTTCATCCGCTGAGAAGTGCTAGTATCCCAGCATGAGATGGGTCAGCTACATAAAGCATTTTGGCAGTATTTATAGGAAACTTTTTATTCGCGACGCTGTAAACACAAGCACGATCGCGACCTTTTTTGTGCCCGCGATCACCCATCATAGTGGTTTCGAGAAGCGATTCATGCTTTTGGCGATGGGCAGCTGGATTGTCCATAACATCTCCCGATACCACTATTTATTCTACCGTGAAGAGCCTCGTGATAGAGCAGCTATAGCGTTTTGGCTACATGGGTTTCTCATGCTGTCAACAATCCCACTTCTTATATGCACCGTAGGCTTTGGTTGGACGGCATTGGGTTATTTTAGTCTTTTGCTCCCACTCAATTCGATTCTTTTCTGTCTAAGCCGTATTTTTTCAGAAAATCTCTATCCATTTATAGCATCACTCATTTACTTTCTTGAGGTCTACTACATCCTCTAACGCAAGCAGCACATTACCCTTTTCCTCCATCAGAAGACGCCAGCCTTTTTGCTGCAGCGCTGTAATCAGGGGATCATAACTAGGGTGATTGAGGATCGCAAAACAGACGTTAAAGTCGCGAAAAACGCGCTCGATATCAGTTGTTGCCAGAGCTATAGCAAAATAGAAGCTGAATTGATCCATAGTGTAGGGCAAAGTACGACTATCAATAAAGAGCTTATTGGGAAGCGAATTCATAATCAGGCCACCTGTGGTCCAATTATTGTAAATTGCGCATGTTTTTTCAGTTTTTTTGATGGTCTCAATAATCTTAAGGGGGCCAGAATCATCCCATATGTCGCTACGAGACAAGACGTTGCCGCAGGCCAGTATGCTGATAATGACAAATGCCAAGCAGGGATAGAAACGCTTGTAGCTCCGGATAGCGACTGTACCACTCAGCGCTAGGGCTGGAAGAAAAAGAAAGTTGACAAGCTGCGCATGGCGAGTCGCTGTCCCACCCAGAAGCAAGATGAGTGTAAAAGGGCTTTGCATGAAACCAAAAAACGCCCAGTAGAGCAGGATAAGAAAATAGCTCAGCCCTACAGGAAACTGGGTTAAAAGGCTGACAGGTGCCCATTCTGGGAAGAGATTGACAGCATAGTTCCGTGTCTCAAGCAGGTAACTGAACATACGCCAGCCGAAAGGATTTAGGAGCGATACCAGCGTCAGTTGAAGCACAAGTCTCAGGCGGTGGCGCATGAAAAGCGCCTGCCAGAGTGGCATAAGGATACCTAAGATAAAACTCCCATGGAGATTCACCCAAAAGATTTGAATAAGCAGAAGCTGTTTCGTCTTCATTTTATGGAGCGCGATCAGATGAAGAAGGAGAGGCAAAAGTGCTAAGGTTGATGGGCGCGCGCAGAGCAAGATTCGGCAAGGATAGAGGAGAAGCAGGCCAATGAGGAATGCTTGCCAGGAGCGAAGGTGGATCGCTGCAAGGTATCCAAAATAGAGCCAGAGTAGAACATGGAGAGCTGCCGCTATGTGGAGATTCTGACAAGCAGCATAAAGGAGAGAGGGAAGAAGCGGGTAACAGAGGGGTTTTGTTGGCAGCACTGAAAATGTGTCAACAAAAAGAGACCTTTTGCCGCTGGCACTCCAGCCTGCAAGGTCAATAGTTGAAAAATACCCCATGCTCATAAAGACGCCGGGGAGACTCCAAAAAAGCCAGCTTAGCTTTGCAGTTTTTTGAAATAAGGTGCGGATGAAAGCCATAGCACGCCCAGGCAGATCGCGGAATCAGCTACATTGAATGCAGGAAAATGCCAATCATGCCAATGGAAATCAAGAAAATCGATCACAAATCCAAACCGTATACGATCAAGGATATTGCCTATTGCTCCTGCAAAAATAGCGCTATAGGCAACGGCCAAATCTTTTTCTTTATCCGTAAGCTTATGGAAAACATAAAAGATGGTTGCAAGCGCAATGATTGGAATCAAAGTAAAAAAGGCGATTCGAAAGGTATCATCAGAGTGCGCAAAAAGCCCAAAAGCTGCACCCTTGTTTTGCACATAGGTAAGTTGAAAGAAATTGGGAATAATCACGATGCTTGTAGGAAGATGTTCCATGGCAAGCGCTTTGGTGAGAACGTCAAGCACAAAAAGAGGAAGACTCGTCCACGCTAAAATGAACCATTTATTCATGAGATATCCTTTCAATATAACCCCTCAGACTTACGTCCCCTGTCCAATTTCCCACAAACTTGACCTTATCTCTTATCTCGTGGCATGCAGCAAGCGCTTTATTAGCAATAGGGATCGCATGACGATGTTTTGATACTGTCATAGAAATAATCTTGTGAGGTGCAAAAAACGCACGAATACTCTCTTCATCCATGTCCTTGAGCATAACGGTGAAGATATGATAACGACTTGCATCAATGCTCCGGCAAGGAAAGAAGGAAGAGTTTGCCAAAATACCTAGAAGAGGACTCTTCTCGCAGGGAGGGATCAGAACGCCGAGGGCACCTTGCAAAAAGGGCGTTTCTGTCACGCAGGTAACAGAGGTCATCGAGGCATACTCAACCTGCATCAAAAGAGGCGCATATTGAGGCACAAGGCGTGCTGCTTCATGGGCAGGCACTGCAAGGACTACAGGCCCTGGAGGAAGTGTCGAAATAGGGCAATTGAGATGTAATTCGGCGCGAGGCGTTAAGTACTGCACAAGGGCATGAATAATGCCCTCCATGCCATTCCGAGGAGCGGCCATGCGCGCTTTTACTTTACGAGGCAAGGAGAGCCCATAGCTGAGGGCAGTATGTCCACGGGGCACAACAAGACCAGGGAAAGCAGTTTTCAGGTCAAGCTGAGAAGGGTGCACTCCATAAATGCCAGTAACAAATGCGCCACAGAGGTACTCGGCAGCAGCAGAACCCAAATAGCGCTTACAATCATCAAAGGCAGTCTGGCTTGAGCCATCCGAAACAATGAAAAGTGATCGTAGAAACATTTCGGCAAGCTCATACCAATAAAGGGGCATGCGCATCATTTTGCCATCACGCAGAATGTAGCGCGCGAGTTTTTCTTCTGTAAAGACCCAATCGATTCCAAGAGGCTCAAGGAAAGAGAGAACTGTGGGTGTTGTGAGAATAGAATTCGCAGCTGATTCGGCTATACCCCAAGGAAGCTTTTTAGACTCAATAAGACCACCAAAACGTGACGATGCCTCATAAAGCACAACTTTTTTACCTTGACGCACTTCTTTATAAGCGTAAAGCAATCCAAAGACACCACCACCAATAATTGTCACATCCATATTAGACTGTCTGACTAAAACGCGTTGTTGTGGCACCTATGCCCTGACGATGGAGGAGAGGCGTTTCATTCTCCCAAAGTCTTGCGTCAAAGGCCATGCAGATATTGCGCAAAAAAGCTCTGCCTTTGGGCAGCACTTGGCAATGGGAGCCAAGCGAAATAAGCCCATCATCTAAAAATGGCTGGAGACGCTCTAGAACCCAAGGCCCCTCGGTTGCGAGTTTGGTCATAAGCGCTGTAATTTGCTTACGTACGCGGAGATCTTCATCAGTAAGAATATGACCTCGCATAATTGCCAGTTGCCCAGATGCAATTTTTTCTTTGTAAGATTCGATATGCTTATCGTTCTGCATAAAAAGATGGCCTGCATCCGAAATAGCTGACACCCCAAGGCCAATCAGCGGCTCATAACTTTTTGTAGTATATCCCATAAAATTGCGATGCAAACTTCCATCAGCATCGGCTCGCCAGAGACTATCGGAGGGAAGAGCAAAATGATCCATCCCAATTTCCAGGTAGCCAGCTTGCTCAAGAAGGGCCCGACCACATTCATAAAGGGCACGTTTTGCTTCGCCTTGCGGCAAATCATCTTCTGTAAAGCGTCTTTGACCAGGCTTTATCCACGGCACGTGAGCATAGGCGTAAAAGGCAATACGATCAGGCCGCAATCGCACTATTGCCGCCATTGTTTCTTGCACACTTTGCACTGTTTGAAGTGGTAATCCATAAATCAGATCGAAATTAATACTGCTATAACCTAAAGAACGAGCTCCCTCAACAACAGTACGCACCTGAGCTTCAGACTGTACACGATTCACAATCGCTTGCACCTGAGGATCAAAATCCTGAATACCTAAACTGAGGCGCCTAAAACCCCAGCGGGACAACGTCTCAAGCTGCTCAATACTTGTTACACGGGGATCAGCTTCCACTGAGTAGAGTTCAGTTGGTGCTGAAGCACTGCCCAATAACCCATGCATCAAACTATCAAGCTCTGAGGCAGATAAAAATGTTGGCGTCCCGCCACCTAAATGAAGCTCCCCAGGACGCAACGACCCTAGTTGGTAAAGCTGCCATTCCTGTAACAGTGTCTCAATATACGGAGCGGCCACAGCGTGTGAGCGTGTCACACGCGTATTACACCCACAGTATGTACAGAGCCGTTCACAAAAAGGAATATGGATATACACAGCAGGCTGAGATTCCCCCAAGGTGCGTTTGACGCCCTCTAACCACTGCGCAGCAGTTGGCGCTTCTTTCCAGTAGGGCACAGTTGGGTAACTCGTATAGCGAGGTCCAGGGACATTATATTTTTCTAAGAGCATGAAACACCTCTCTTTGATACTGCACGAAAAATCTCACATTCTCTTCAGGTGTGCCCGGTAAAACACCATGGCCTAAACCACAGATCCAGCCTGCAAGGCTTACTCCACTCAAGGCTTGCCAGGATTCAGTCAGATGCGCACGGAGCGCTTTTTGATCCATAAAGAGGGCTTCAGGGTTAATGTTTCCCTGCACAACTGGCCACTGCATAAGCAAATCAGGCAACGAATTATTCCAATCAACCCCAATACCCACCACGTTCTGGCGAGGAATAGTGGCCAAATGTGCAGACGTTGTCCCCAAAGAATAATAAAGCATTGGTACCTTAACCTGAGCTAAAATACGCTGGGTCCATGGCATAATATATTTCTTCAGAACATCTGGCGTCAAGGAACCTGCACAGGTATCCATCATAGCAACGCAGTCAGCTGTTGACTGTAGTTCGATATTCCGCACAAGCACAGGCTCAAGCTTTTCACAGAAACGATCAAAGAGACCTGCCTCAATAAGTGAGAGGGATTTTGCTAAAGACCCCTTATGTCCACCTTGGACTGCATAGCAAAAAAGAGTCAAAGGCCCACCCACAAAACCCAGAAGACCCTTATGCGCGGGCAGTGCCTTACGTGTCAGCTCTAAAGCAAGGCCTTGAAAACCTAAAAAATCAGATGGATCCTTGCACTCAAGCTTGTCAATATCTGAGACCTGCTCAATATGCCAATCAAGGATTGGTCCTGGATCATAACGAAGGGGCATCCCCAGAGCCTCAAGTGGAAAGAGAAGATCTGAAAAAAGAATTGCTGCATCAAAATCAAAATCCATAACAGGACCTAAGGCCACTTCACAGGCAAGATAAGGATTCTTGCACAGCTCAATGAAACTATGAGCACGCCGTAATGCCTGGTAATGCTTATGATACCTACCAGCCTGGCGCATCATCCACACTGGCGGTCTGGCTGTGTTCTTACCCTGCAGCGCCGCACAAAATAGGTTCATGAAAAATCCTTTCGAAGAAGCTGGTAACCCAAACCCCTTACTGTACATAAATAGCGAGGAAACGTCGGATCTGTTTCTAAAATCCTACGTAACCTCACGATAAAATTATCAACTGTGCGAGGCGTGGGGTACTCCTCAGGCAGCCAAACACGATCTAAAATCGTATCACGGCTCACCACCTGCCCATTTGCTTCAATCAGCATACGCATGATAGCTGCCTCTTTCTGTCCAAGTCGATACTCCTGACCATCCCGCCGAATAAGCATACGCCCAAGGTCAATTTCAATATTGGGCGCAAGCTGAAATCGTGGTTTCCGGTGCAATCGTAACAAAAGCTCCTCAAACCGAAATGGTTTTATCACATAATCCTCTGCACCGAGCGCCAAACCCTTCACACGATCATCAGGAGAGGCGTGGGCTGAAACAAAAAGAAAACGGATATTTTTTGCCTTGAGTTGCACTGCAATATCAAGCCCAGAACCATCTGGTAAGCTGATATCGAGCACGACGCAGTCAAACTGCGTCAGCGGAAGTGCAAGACACTCCTGGACGCTACGTACCCAATGCGCATCATACCCTTCAGCTCTTAGCCTCTCACTCAGAGTTGCACCTAAATTATACTCATCTTCAACAATGAGAATGCGAGAATGCAAGTTTTACCTCAAAACCATTGGAACTTGAAAACGACGCCCAGCCCCCCATACGTTCAGCCAAAAGGCGGATCAAATAGAGCCCGACCCCCTGCCCAAGTGCCGGACTCCTTGTTTCAAATAAACGTCCTAACTGAAGTGCCTTGTCCGCACCTTGCCCATTATCCCGCAGTACAAGGACGCTTGTACTGCCCTTTTGCTCCACTCTAGTCGAAATAGTCGGACAAGTCTGCCCACTGTGCTTCATAGCATTTTCAAAAACATTACGTAGCATGATACGTATCGCCCAGGGATCTGCCTGCACCCAACATGGCTCAATTGCCTCAACCTGCAGATCAGGCCAAAGCGCAGCCTGTGCCTTAAGGCACTGACTCAGGTCAATACGCTCCTGGCAAAGTCGCCCTCCCCCTTCAAGACGCACCAATTCCAGCATCTTTTCGACCTGATGCTCAAGTCTTTCTGTATCTTCCAATAAACGCATGACAAAATGCGCGCCCTGCACGCCATCACGGAGCGCCTCAGCTTGCATACGAATACTTGCAAGTGGCGTTCGCAATTCATGCGCAGCACCAGCAAAAAACGCCCTTGCTAACCGTGCACGTGATTGATCTTGATAGGAGAACCATGCCAGTACAACACCGCTCATAGCGAGCAGCACACAGAACGCAACGCCCTCTCCGATCACCATCCGGCGTGAGTACTGTCCCTGCAGCAGCATAGATGCCCACCAACCCATAAGCGTGAGGAGGGCTAGGGTCCAAAGCACATAGGCAATCCAACGTTTAAACAGAGTACCCAGCCTTTACGCACATGTCTGCAAAACTAACGCTTCCGTCAGACATGTGTCAAGTCTCGTTTCAAGGCCCAGCAAAAACAAGATCCCGCAAGAGGCCCCCAGTCTATCCTTGGCCGAGCTTTTTCCAGATATCAGAGAGGCTTGAAAACACGACAGAAATATTCCAATCGCATGGCGCAAGCTATTGACACATAGAGTTATGTCTGCTACAAGTTTTCCTGCTTTTTTATTTATTTTTTATTGCCTGAAGCGCCCAAGCCACCTCCCCTGCCGCAATCGAGTACAAGAATCTTATCGTTGAGCTGCGGGCTCGTCAGCACTTCCATCAAGTCACTTCAAAATTTTGTAAAGATGAAGAAATCGATACTGAGGAAAAAAGACAATACTTTTCTCAGCTTTACAAAATTCCAATTGACGATATGGGGCCGGTAATCATCGGCAGCTTAATGTACAGCCATCAGTGCACGGCTGTCGCTTATCGCTTTATATTGGATCTCTTAGGGCCAGAAAAAGACTCAGTAGCCCATACAAAATTAATTGATTTTTTTGAAAAAAGACATAAGATTTTCAGCACCCATGGTATTTCATATGGCAATTGAAAGTGACTATACAGTAAACCTGAAGCTCCTACTATCAATTGTTGATAATCGAACCTCCCGGTCAAAAGAGCAAATTGCAGAAAATAAACACGCCAGAGACAAGCATTTACGTGCAACTGATCTCGATGAAACTCCATTTTTAAACAAAAAAATAGATGCAATAAAAAAATTCATTGACCCTTGGTGGGCACTCAGTGAAGGCCACTGGCGCATCACACACGCAGCATTCACGTTCGAAATTGATATGAGTAATTTTCTTAATCTGATCACAACATACTACGATAAAATGGCTTGGATAGACAGACCCTCTTCCTCTCGAACACCAACCACCAGCGACGGAGGGACTGGTCCTCGCCAAGAACTCTCTGAGATATTTCACAGATATGGAGTTCTACGAAATGCTCTCGAGGAGTTGAAGCCATTCCTTGATGGATATCAGGATAGGATTGGCACGGTATTTGAAGCCTACTATAAGACCATCGCATTTTTGCAATTTGACTTATTCAAAAAATTTACGGCACTCAAATCTGACTTTGACACCCTGAAAGCAAGAACCAACAATAGCGGTAAGCACAAGAAAAAAGGGAGCAAAAAACCAGAAACACTACCGACCCCAGCATATGAATCTGCCCCCCACACAAGCCTTAAAAAACACCACCCCAGAGATCGACGCAATACCTCAAGCTACTCCCACGAGTCTTGGCAGACAACGAGCAAAACTCATAGAACGCATCTTTGACACCCCTAACATCTATATGACCATACGCTTTGATGCTATGATAAACCTTATTGAAGGACTTGGCGGGAGATTCCAGACACCAGATGGCTCCCACGGTACTCTGTATTTGAAATCAAACACGCTACCAGAAAAAGAAATTGTGATTAAAATTGTCAACCCTCATGGCAAAAAGGGGCACTGTTTTACTTTTTCAAGACGTACTTACGAGGGCAGGATTTAATCCTTCAAGAGCCCAAGAAGCTTTGCGATATCTGCCTCAGTATGGGGCGTCGCTAAAAACCCCACTTCAAAGGCACTCGGCGCTAAATACACATGCGCAGCTAATGCCTTGTGAAAAAGTTTTGGGTAGAATTCACGGTGCTGAGTAGGCGTATCGCTTGGCTTGCGCACTGTCTGCGTTGAGCCAATAACAGGCCAAAAAATCGACCCCATACGCTGCATACCTGGCACCTGGTCCAACATTTTACCTAAAACTTCAAAACGTTCATAAGGAGGATCCGTCAGCAGCTTTGTGAGCGTCACAAAACCCGCCGTCATGGCAACAGGATTCGCGCTTAGTGTGCCCGCCTGGTACACAGCCCCCAAAGGCGCAACAAGATCCATAAAACAGGATTTTCCACCATAGGCCCCAACTGGAAAACCCCCGCCTATTATTTTACCATAGGTGATAAGATCTGGATCAAGATGCTCCTGAGCCGCAACTCCTCCAAAACCACAACGAAACCCCGTAATGACTTCATCTAAAATAAGGAGACTACCGGCACGATGTGCACATTCTTGGACGTGCCGCAAATAACCAGGAGCATATGGCAAAAGTCCATAATTTGCAGGAACGCCTTCCAAAATAATAGCTGCAATGGATGCGCCACGCTCGTCAAAAACGCGGGAAATTGCATCAAAATCAGAAAGTGGCACAACAAGCGTTTCTTGTGCAACAAGCCGAGACACGCCAGCACTATCGGGCTCAGTCATTTCAGCAAGACCCGAACCTGATCGCACGAGCATGCTATCTGCGTGACCATGGTAGCCGCCATCACATTTCACAATGAGTGATCGCCCAGTTGCAGCGCGAGCAACACGAAGCGCTGCCATCACAGCTTCTGTGCCTGAATTTACAAAACGAATCTTTTCTATGTGAGGCACATGCTTGACGATACATTCAGCCAGCAAAAGCGAATAAGGTTCAGCTGTCCCATACGACCAACCACGATGCAAAGCTGCTTGCACTGCCTCGAGGACATCTGGATCCTGATGCCCAAAAATCATAGGGCCAAATGCCAGACAATAATCTGTATAGCTCATACCCTCGATATCTTCTAAAATCACACCTTTGGCAGAAGCAATAAATCGAGGAACACCACCGACACCACGAAATGCCCGGACGGGCGAATGCACTCCACCTGGAGTTACCCGACATGCGCGATCAAAATATTCTTTATTCATACATACCCCAATATTTTCTGCCAATTCCGTGCACCGTACGTAATAATCATAGAAGAGCCAGCACGAATACAGGCAGTCCAAGCTTCACGGTGCGCCCCAACAGCATCCATAAGCCCGTGCTGACCCATCAGCTCAATTGCTGCATATTCACCACTGACTTGATACACAGCAAGTGGCCTCAGGGAGCTATCCGCAATACGACGAACAATATCTAAATATGGCAACGCAGGCTTTATCATAATAATATCTGCGCCTTCTTCTTCATCCCGACATGCAGACACAAGCGCATCTTTCATATTTGCTGGATCTATCTGATATGTTGCGCGGTCTTTGGGCCCAATTCCTCGCGGCGAAGAATCTGCTGCTAAACGGAACGGTCCATAGAATTTTGAATGAAATTTTGCGGCATAACTCATAATAAGCACCCGATCAAGACCACAAGAATCCAAGATGTCACGGATAGCACCAATCCGGCCGTCCATCATATCGCTTGGCGCAATGCAATCAGCCCCAGCCTCGGCATAGATACGCGCAAGGTTGGCAAGCTCTACAACACTCGCATTGTTCAGAATATGATCGCCTTCTAAAATACCGCAATGCCCATGTGTCGTCAGTGAGCACAGACATACATCAACTGCCAGGAAAACACGTGAACCAAATCGTTTTTTTATTGCCTGGATACACCGAGCTGTAAAAGCACCATCAAATGCGTGTGTTTTCTTGCCCGCTGGAACCCCAAAAAGGAGGAATGACGAAATACCTGCATCAAGATCTGATTGCATACGCTCAAGGAGACTTCTTTCTGTCTCACGATAATTACCAGTAAGACCTTGAATATCTTCTGCCTCTGCGAGACCCTCAATAACAAAAAGTGGCTGAATAAGCTGCTGGGCACTTAATCTCACATCCTGCACCAAATTCCTCACCTGGGGCATATATCTTAAACGTCGCTGCATGATGACCACTCTTTCCAGTATTCGTAGGACGGAAATCTTTGCACCTTTATACCACGGGATTCTAAATACTGCGCTGTTTTCCCTGGTCCTGATGCCATACAAGCTTTTGTTGATGCCCGCGGCAGGAGCTCCTCCACTTGCGAGACACTGCTCCAATAAATATGGGTCGCTCGTTCAAGCTCTAAGATGGTGGCAGGATCGTAATACCCATGAACGCCCTTATAGGTCTCAATAACATTTTCCTTATACTGTGCACCTGCATGCGTCAAAATAGTCCAATCACCATCAGCCACTTGAGAAAGCAGGTATTCCCAGCCCCTCTCTTCAGCACAGCCTTCAACCCAAAGACCTCTTTGTACTAATGCCTTCCAACTTGCAAGGCCTGACACATAGATATGCTTTCCTTGTAACTGCATAACAAGGTTCTCATCAAGTGCCCTGGGATGCGCAACAAAGACTCTATCCTTCAGCACACATGCATGAGGTAGTCGGGTCCAGCGCGTCTCAGGTCGATGCTGCATACCATCCCAGTAACGAGCATGAGACGGCGCAACCGGGGCATCACTCCAACGAAATTCTTCATGCATCCGTCCATCACGCACTCCACGTACGATGAGCATAGCGCCTAGTCCTGGCACCTCAAAACTTGTTGCACCCAATGGCTGGTGGCATCCACCACCCCAGTCAGCAAGCACCTGTCTTTCAGCATGCGCATGGCGGGCAGATTTTTCATCATGAATCTTCGCTAAAAGATCACGGATGTCTTGCCGCTTTGTCAGGCATTCAATGGCAAGTGCACCCTGCGCAGGCGCACCTGGCACATGCGTGAGAGGCAAATAGGCATAGCGCTTCCCTTGCAATAAAGAATGTTCTGCAAGGCGAGCAATACCGGCGGCCGCTAAAATAACACCGTCAACATCACTATGTGCCAAACGTGTTGGTACATTTCCACGGATAGGAACCATGTCACATGTCATCCCTAAAACATCCTGCATGAACCCTGGAACTAAGGCCATACGACGAGGGGCACTTGAGCCTAAACGCACATGCTTACCTGCTCCCTCATGAAGGATCAGCATGTCACGAGGATTCTCTCGTTTTGGAACTGCGGCCAGCATGATTGTATCTGGACGATCCAAACTCAAATCCTTCATCGAATGCACCGTGATATCAACTTCTTGCGCTAAAAGAGCCTGATCAAGCTCCTGAACAAAAAAATCCTTGCCAGGCACATCGGTTAAAGGGACATCAAGGATCCGATCACCTTGCGTTTCAATACCAACAAAGCTGATCTCAAGTAATGGATCGAGGGCCTGCAGCTGTGCCGCAACCCATTTGCTTTGCGTCATCGCAAGCAATGATCTTCTTGTCCCAACACGAATATGCATACAAAATATCTCCTAGAAAAATTCGAGATCTTCCCAGCCGTGAGAAGACGCTTTCGATGTTCCCTCAAGGGCACGTAACCGGGCCTGAATATGACAGGCATTTAAGGCGCGAGCAAGCTGAGAAGAGCGTTTCTCCCCCTGCTCCTTTTGAAATGCAAATATATCATGCAAGGTAAGCATTGCAGGGTGGGGCTCAGACATACCCATATGTAGAAGAACAGATTGCCCAAGCAGATCAAGCCGTTCTGCACCTTGCGGTGCACAAAGAATGATAACGGGCTCCTTCCATGCATCATCCAATGGCACCGTCTTTGCCCCAAATCGTCGAGCGAGGTTTTCTGCCTTCTCCATAGAGCGAGCACTCATACGAAGCTCCGTGCCTGCTAAACATTCAGCAAGCGACTCCGCCAAAGCTCCTGCACCAATAATAGTATAGCGTTCAAGAAAACCTCGTTTTTTAAGGTATTTTCGCACGACCGTACCATACGACGACCCTCCAGTATCATGGAGGTACTCGGAGCGAATGCGTTTTGTATCTTCAAATAAGCGCATCATCCAAGGATGCAAAAGGGCATTAGATGTCTTCCCCCAAGCTTCTTTGATCTGCCCAAAGACGTCGGTCTCGCCTGGTATACGACTCAAAAGACCACAAGAAAATTGAAGCATATAGCTGTAAGCCTCACGTCCTGAATACCTATCGCCGTCAAGTGCAGGCCACTGCCCATCACACCTCAGAGCTAAGGCTCGCAAGCAGGTTTTGAGTGCGAATGTACCTGGCTCGGTACAAAGCTCAGATCCTGCAATAAGACGTATATGCGTAAGCGCCATAAACCTAGTCTACAAAAATCCCTCGCACTATGTGTCACAGCTCTGTCACGTATGGTAAAGATGCTGCATGCAAAGAGCAATTATTTACTGTGATGGTGCATGCCTTAAAAACCCAGGCCCTGGTGGCTGGGGAGCAATCATTTTTACCCACACCCATGTCCAAGAAATTGGTGGCCATGTTGCTCATACTACCAATAACCAAATGGAGATGCGCGCCGCACTCGAGGCGCTCAAAATCTGCTCATTGCAAAGTGCTCTTATACTCACTGATTCGCGCTACCTCATTGACGGCATCAGCCAATGGATCCACGGATGGAAGAAAAGGGGGTGGACCACTGCAGCTGGCACGCCTGTTGCGAATCGCGAACTCTGGCTTGCCCTTGACAGCATAACGCTGCACACCGAATACCGCCACATTAAAGGACACGCAGGCAATCCAGGCAATGAACGTGCCGATACTATTGCCTCAGCCTATGCAGCAAAAAAACACATAAGCCTTTTTCACAATAATGCTGACGCCTACCCCCACTTTAATCCTCAAGGACTTGCATGAAAGCATGCCTAAGCGCACTGGACCGCTTCTCTTCTGAAGCGCGCATACCAACGCCACGCATAACGAGATCAAAGTGATCAAACTGTACAACACCAAGATCCTGACCTATTGCGTCAAATTTTTCTTCTTCTGTCAGCAAGATACCATCGTGTTGTCCAAGATGACTCAACTGATCTCCGCACAAACGCCAAATAGGCAGAAGCGCACTACTCAATTCGTCAGCCTCAATTGCACTACGCAAATAAAAGATCTTTTTTGAAAAATTTTCCCTTTCGCTACCGGATGTTTGAGCAACAAAGGATTTGTAGGCTTCTTGCAGAAGAGTCCGCGTATTTTCTGGCTCCATAGAAACCAGTACCTCACGAAAGAAAAAACGCAGTGGCGTCATCAGCCCAAAGCAGGACGCCCGAGCAAGTGGCGACCCACCAAAAGCCCCCTGAATCAAAAGCAAACGGTGAATACGCCCCGTTCTCAGGAGCTCCGGATGCTGAAGCACCAGTATCAGAGCTTCAGCGGCTCCCTTACTATGCGCAACAAGCATAAGACTGCCTTCATGCGCACGGATTTTCCGGTGCAATGCACGCACTGTCTCAGGCACCGATTGACGCGATGATGGCCAAAAAAATTCTGGCGCATGCACAATCCGCCGAAATGTCCCAAAATATTCAACAACTCCCAGTGCACATTCATTAAAAATGCCCCCGACAAAAAGAACATCTCCAAAGGCAAGCAAGCTGAAAAATAACAACTTCATGGCGCTCGCTGCCGCCAAAGATCAAAAACTATTTGGGCTGAGAAAAAAACCGCACACCCATAAAGGCCCTTTTGGATAAGCTCTGTTGAAAAAGTTGCAGCTATGAGACAACTACTTGCCAGCAAAGATGTCGCAATACGCTTACTCCCCAAGTCACATGTATCTCGTAACGCCCGCATATCCGGAGACCGCAACTCCAACGCAAAATCATTCGCGACCATCCGCCTCATCATCCACCGAATATGTCGAGGCAATGTTTTTGTCAGAAGCATCAGATCTTTAAGCACAAAGGCGCCTTCTGTCCCAAGTCGCTTGATGCTATACTGATGGCGCACAAGATCTGCTGTCAACTCTTCGCCTAAAAGCATAAAGTCAAGTTCCGGGTCAAGCATCCGGCCCATACTTTCAATCATGATAATTGCCTTAAAAACAAGCATCCAATCAATTGGCACCTGAATCTGAAAGCCTGCAGCAATCCTTGTAGCATCAGTCAGAATACGACCAATATTCATCTCAGCAAGAGATAGGCCCACATAGGGAGCAAGCGCAAGCCGTATTTCACGCTGAAAAGCCTCTATGTCAATTGATTTTCCGCCTAATTCTGCATACTCATAGCAGAGTGCTTCATAATCCTCAGTCAGAAGTGCCACGCACATATGCGCCAACTGATCTCGCGCCCGCTGTGACAATCGGCCAACAATTCCAAAATCAATCACACCAAGCTGAGTCTCATTGACAATAAAAAGATTCCCAGCATGCAAATCAGCATGAAACAGACCATCAACCAGTATGGACTGAAAAAAAGCCCTTGCACCTACCTGCGCTATTTTCTTGCAATCGATACGCTTGAGCTGTTCCTTATCATTCAGCCTGATACCAATAAGCTTTTCTAAAACAAGAATCTTACTTGTCGAGTACTCCTTATACACTTTCGGCACTTTGATTGCGTCAAAGTGGCGCATATTTTTAGTAATTTTTCTAACATTATTTGCCTCAACGCAGTAATCAAGCTCATACAGAAGGGTGCGCGAGAATTCTTCTACAATACGACGAGGTGACAGCACCTGGATTTCTGGGTACAGTTTTTCTAATCCCTCAGCTAAAAAAGTAAGCAGAGAGATATCAACTTCAATAATTTTTTTAACACCTGGCCTCTGCACCTTGACCACAACAGATGCCCCATCATGAAGCCGCGCTTCATGCACCTGCGCAATACTTGCCGACCCTAAAGGTTCAGGCTGAAGCGATGCGAAAAAATCGGACCATGGACGCCCTAATTCAGCTACAAGTGCTTCTTCAATAACAGAAAAAGGCAGAGGCTTGACACTATCTTGTAGCTTAATAAATTCGTCAATAAATGCCTGAGGCAAAAGATCAGTTCGCATCGATAGAAGTTGACCAAATTTCACAAATGTTGGACCAAGCTCCTCGCATGCTTCTCTGAGTCGCTCAGGTATACTTTTATCAGCATCGTTTGCTGTGTCGACCTGCTGCACATAGGAACGCAATCCGAGTCTATCAACAACATCTAAAAACCCATGACGCGCAAATACAAAGAGGATTTGACTCAGTCTTTGTCCATTTTTTACAGCTTTCGTCAATTTTATTCCAGTACTAATGACTTTCAAAAAAGTATCCTCCTATGAATTTTCCATATACACTTAAACAAAGCCACCCAACCGAAAGGACTAGTATGATACAACGTTTTCTCATCTACCCCCTCGCAATCGGAGCACTCAGCTGCAGCTTGTTTTATGGATGCAGCAAATCATCCAGCAGCACAACCACCTCATTGAGCTCCTCGCTCCCAACCGCTATTTCAAGCACAGCACAATAAGGAGGCTCTATGATTATATCTATCATCGGCGCATTATCAGCCTTTGCGGCCTTCGCAGCACCGACACCAAACCCAGCCGGATCCCCCCCACCGAAGGAGCAAGACAGCTGCTTCAAGCAGTTCAACACTGTCATAAAAGGGGCTCCTCCCACCTATCTTAATAGCAACTTAAGTCATGTGCATCAAGAACTCTACCGGTTCAATCAGATCCAACCTGCCCACATTGAACTGATCTTCTGCCGCATGGCGCACGTACTAAGCATTAATCCTAATCTTTCCGCACTCCCAGTCACCATCGTTAAAACTGATCCCCTGGGCCATTCACTCTCCATAACCGTATCGCAACCAACAGAAGCATTTGCAACAACGAGTGGCTACACCGCTAAAGCTGTTGTTGCTAATAATGATGAAACATTCCTAACATTTTGGTGGAGTGGCAGTGGAAGCACATCTAAAGGCTACCTTATTCAAGGCGCAAACCCTATGCAAACTGATGGACTCATTCGTCTTGGGTATGCACAGTGGGATCTGACATCAAACACAGCGCACAATGCCCAGTACTTATTGACGCAGTTCGAAACCTCATACCTAAACACAACGAGTGAACCTACTCATAGTGCAACAGGTGGGGATGAGGCAGTCTACGCTAACATTGCATATGACCCTACGACCTCGAGCATCACAGCCCAATCCATTAACATCCGCAACCCCCCTCCAGGCCAGGGCCAGGGCGCTTTGGGATGCATTAAGAGCTATGTGACTGGCACCTTAGGTGGCACAATCACTGCATTTATGCCCACAGGCGGAGGCGCAGAAACAACCAGCAGCACCTACACCACAACTGCGGACGCACTCACGAGCAAGGTCTTGGTAGATAGCACCACAACGGCAAGTAATGCAGGCACCACCTATGCCGGCACTGCCTACACATTCTCATCAAGCTGCTCGATTCTTGCTGGAAAAAGCGCTACTAGCAGTGATCCCTTCTACGGCAACACTGTGAACTATACTTTGGCACCAGCAGACGTATTTCAAAATTCTTTATAAACTAAAAAAAGCCCGGGGGGCACACTCCCCCCGGGTCATTTATGGTCCCCAAGACTGGACTCGAACCAGCACACCCTTTCGAGCGCGGCGCCCTGAACACCGTGTGTCTACCAATTCCACCACCTGGGGCTGATCATCTACCTAGCATAGGATTGACGTACGCGCAAGAATCAGCTAGCTACGCATAAGGAGTCATGAATGTACCTCGTTTTTTTACTCACCCTACTGTATGCGAAAGTACCGGAATTTTTTCGAGCACCCCCTGATTTTGGCTGGTGCGTTGCAACTGCCGCACATCAGAATGAAGGTAATAATACGAAGAGCGACTGGTGGGACTTTGAACAAAAAACTATGAAGCAGTCCTCAGGCAAGGCCTGTGATCACTGGAACAGGATCGAAGAGGACACGAAGCTACTTCAAGACCTTCACGTCAATCAGTACCGTATGTCTCTAGAATGGGCGAAGATTGAGCCTGAAGAAGGCAAACTCGATCATGAAGCAATTGAGCACTACCAAAAAGAGATCGCCCTACTCCATGAGAAGCATATTGAGCCCATCATCACACTGCATCATTTCACTATGCCACAATGGCTGAGACAAAAAGGGGGCTGGCTGTGGGCAGGCGCACCAGAAGCATTCGCTAACTACGCAAGCTTTGCCATCAAGCATATTGCACCTCATGCCACAACCTGGGTCACCTTTAATGAACCCATGATTCATATCGGCGGAGGTTATTTCTGGGGCATTGTACCTCCCAATCAAAAAGGATCTATTAAAAACGTCGTCTTACCACTTCTTGGAGTCCTGCAAGCCCATGCTGCGGCGTACCACGCTATGAAGCATATCAACCCTCACCTGCGCATTGGAGTAACCCACCATATGAGGGTCTTCGCTCCTTATGCGTCCTGGAGCCCCTTTGACCACATTATGGCACGTGCCCTTGATCGATCCTTTAATTGGGCATTCCTTGATGCATTGGAAACAGGCTCTCTCAAGCTTCATGTACCTTTTGCACTGCGACACCAGAGCCTTATACGCCAGGTTCAAAAAACACAGGATTTTATTGGGATCAATTACTACACTCGAGATTTTATCCAGTTCCACCCATTCACAAAAAATAAGATGATCTTACACACGCGTGAACCGAAATCTAACCTTGGCTGGGAAATCTACCCCCAAGGTCTCTATAACATCCTTCATGAGACACATGAACGGTACCCACGCTTACCCATCTTGGTTACAGAAAATGGGATAGCCGATCAACATGATGAAAAACGGAGCGAATTCTTAAAAACTCATATTGTAGCCACACTCCAAGCGCGCTCTGAAGGCGTCCCCGTCCAAAGTTACTGCCACTGGACGCTTATGGATAATTTTGAATGGCTTGAGGGCTTCCACGCACGCTTTGGACTCTACGCACATGACGAAACAACGAACACCCGAACACCAAGACCAAGCGCCAAGGTATACCGGAACATTATATTGAAAGGAGGAATCCTTGGTAAGCCTTTTACTTCTCATGCTCACAAACTGCGTCACCATCAGTAGTCACCGCAGTATTTGCAATTACAACTGCAGGCAAAATATCATCGACCCATCAGAACTTCAAGAATGTGCCTCACGCTGCGCTGAAGTCCCATAATGTGCCCTCAGCATGATCTCAGCGCAAGCTCGGGCATCAGACAAGGCCTCATGGTGCCGTTCAAGCTCTACGCCTAAATACCTGCAAACATCAGGGAGCTTGGTTGGGTAGAGATTCCAAGTTGCACGTGCAATCTTCACTGTACATTGAAACGGGATCTCAGGCACAGGACATCCGTAGGTCTGACTGCATGCCCTAAGAACGCTTGCATCAAAAGAAGCATTGTGTGCCACAAAAAATTTTGCACCATCCCAAATTCGACTCAAATCTGTATAGAGCTCACCAAATGTCCTCTCCTTCCTCACATCAGCCCACGTAATGCCGTGGATCGACGTAAAGGCAAAGTAGTTGCTAGGAGGTTTGATGAAAAAGCTCTCCTGATGCACAATTTTTTTGTTTTCAACACGGACAAGCCCTACCGCACAGGCACTTTGACGCGTTGGATTAGCAGTTTCAAAATCTATAGCTACAAATGTCATAGCCAGAGGCATAACGTGACTAGCCGTGTAAAGCAACTCTTGAGTTATTTTTCATACAGTCTTGATCACAGCGCATCTTATCGTCGAGCCCCAGGATTGAACTGAGAATTGATGATCCTAGGACTAAAATCAAGATAGGCTCATTATGACATCCAGTATAGTGACAAAACAAGCAAGCCTTCACACCTTACCTTTGATACAGCCTTGAATCTTGAAGTATTTCATCGCGTAACCTCAGGACTGGACTTGGAACGGACGGATCTACAGCCAAAATCGATATAAGCTTTTCATAGCATCTCGTATACTTTTCATGATTTACATCATCACCCACACTCTCACCTGCCCCTCGATGAAGCGCATCTCCCAGCATGCCATAAGAAAAGCTTTCCCTCAAATGCACTCCGACATACTCATTGAAAACTTCACGTCGAGGCACATGACTCACAGCTAAGGCAAGACTAATGACTAAATCGTCAGATTTAAAACAATCATCAGACACTGCGCTCAGTGCTTTCATAAGATCCTGATCAATCAAATTTGCAGGATATGCAATAGCGCCAAATCCCTCCACCAAATCTACTTGGTTCGTATTGTCTGTACCTGGTGCAACATGAAGCTTAGGGAAATTTTTAATATTGTTATAAACTTTTCCTGGAAAATTATACCCTCTCCCCGCAATAACTGTTTTTGGATTATACACAGACTGATAGATAAACTCATTCACAAGACCTAGCGGGTACGCCTGATCGTCATCAATACTAATAACAAGAGGATTACTTCCTGGTTGCTGTTTCTGCACATAACCGATTGATGTAACCATCTTCATAATAGGACCATAATCTTGCTCTTCTCGAAGTAATTTGAGTTTCGGAAACTCACACATAAGTTCACTCAGAGTAGTACTACTATAAGGATTACTATTTCTTCCAAAATACTTAGGCAACGTCAAAAGAATCTCTTCGACGTTTGTAAGATCGATCGTTTTAAGTGCATAATGAATTTTATCAAGCCTCTCAGGCGATGTCGTCAATGATATGTAGACCTTATTATTTCGCAAGTATTCTCGCTCTTGCGCACCAAGGTCGCGCACTGGATACTGCGCGGTTTTATCTAGAATACCAAAATAATCTTGCTCTCCCGGAAATACATCATGCTTGATAGACGTTCGAGGCTCAATAGGAATGAATTTTGCCTCCAGTTGGTCTAAATCTAGGTATTTTTTCGTTAGTAGATATTTTTGTTCATGAAAAAATGCCCGACTGATAGCACCTTTCTCATGAGCTAACTTGAGCACGGATAATGCCAACGCCACATCAGATTCATCCTCAATAAACTTCCCGATCCAAACTTCGCGCTCACCAGACTGAACTGGAAGATGATGCAATTGCTCAGCAACATCCACCACATGGCTTATTTTTGCACCAACATTAGGAGTAGCCTCCGAAATACGTTTGACAATCGATTGATGCTGCTGTCTATCCATAGACTGTAAAAGAGCCGTTATCCTGTCAGATGCCCTTGGTTTTATATAGGCATCATGATACCATGTACTCCCGCATTGCTCCTGCTCAACTTTTCCTATGTCATCGATCATGGGCTGATTCCATAGACTTGTATACATAACAAAAGGGGATCCTAACCTCAAAGCAGTCCCAACCGAGGAGTTCCCCTCAATGAGGACTGGGTAGTTAGATGCTGCCATAAGTGCTGTAAATTGACGTGCTGGAACTGGACCAGTCGACACAAAATAGACTTTATTTTCAAATGACTTTTTACTCTTAAGAGCTATCTCGACATCATCAAGAGTCAAAATAGTAGGCTCATCCCCAACTTGGAACACCTTCCTGATATCTTCAGGCCTATTGGGTGTCACAATAAAAACTGCATGCTCCTTAGACTCTACAAAATCTCGGTACGCCTTTGTCTGATCTTGAAAAGATTGTCCCTCATGTTCAGTAGCGACAAGTTCGTTATGGACACCATAAGCAAATCCAAATTTATACTGAGCGAGAAGCTCGGCAAGCGGACTTCCCTCGAACTCCCGAATACCTTGTTGACGTTTTTCCTGGCTTGTTTTGCCAAAATACTTTTTTACTTCAGGATCAGCCACAATGCCTGACCGATCCTTACCTATCCCTGGAGGATTAAAATAGAGGCTATATCCATTTTTTCTCACTTCATCTAATCTATCTCCATGCATAGTATCGCTAATAATTGTCACAGCACCGGACTTTGCAGCAAAGTGATTATCAAAACTCCGCACTCTTCGGCCGCCATGAAAAGGCTGTATAATATAATCTGCCAGAGGAAATTTTCTCGCTTGGTGCTGACTCATGAACACTGTGCCAGCTCTCCTCGAAATATTCGAAATGCGCTTCGGCTCCCGAAGAGCCGCCAGTTTCTCTCTTTCTTTTGGCGTATAAAATAATTTCTGCAACTGCTCGAGAGAATTACTATCATGATTCACCATAACGGTATGCTCATAACCGCGCAAATCCGTGATCATATATGTTGGCCCCGATACATCACCTACACCATGAAATGATCCTGTTCCGTCAATAACCACAATAGCTGCATCTACAGCAACAAAGTTAAATAACAGAAAAAATAATGACAGCATCGCCCCCCCTTCCTACTTCAATACGAAGCCCAGACTTCACAAAAAAGACTGCTACTGATCATCGCTCATTTCCTCTATGCCCTGATGTTTCCGTTTTGTATGAGCAATCTTGTAAAAGACTTGTCGCAAGCTAGCAATGTCAGAAGAAAAATGTATCGTTTCACCACGAATAATTGCATCCCTTTGCTCTTCAATCGCCTCTATACTTATTTTTGAAGCAGGGAGCTCAGAGGTCCGAGCTTTCTCGATAAGTCGCTCAATACTCTGAAGCGCCCGATAGGGCCATCGCATAATGCCAAATTTCCGGCAGTTGTGCTTTAAACAAGTAGAACCGATCCCTAATTTCCTGCTAGCCTGATCAACAGGAAGATAAAAGCATTCCTCAAGCCGCTCACGCGTTATCTCTGCGCGTCCTGCTGCCTCCACAGATGTATCGCTAATAGCATCAGCACAATCTTGCGCCGCAGTAAATACAGCCCGGGCACTTGTACCGCTCACACTAGAAATACGAGCAAGGACCCCCGTCATACCGCCAAGGGCTCCCTCGCGAGCACTTTGAACGACAGCACGTGCCTCTTTGGTCCCTTGAACTTGAGCTTCAGCGGCTGCCGCCTCTACTAAAGCAGAAGCAGCAGCGGCTGAAGCGACGGAAACGGCCCAGTAAGCCACTTCATAGACTTTCGTACTATCAGCTTCACATGCAGCAACAGCTTCACGAGCTCCATCAAGAATAACTCCGCTGACAGTAGGGTTCGTAGCGGCAATAGTAATAGTATCTCGAGCAGCTACAATAGCGTCATGAGTCATAGCTGGGTCACCAGCAGCCTCAACAGCACGCTCCGAAGCTCTTGCACTCGCCTTAGCAATCGTAAGAGCTTCATGAGCATCAAATGGATTTGCCAAAGCATTGTTTATAAAAAAATACACAAAAAGAATCGTCATGACCAAACTCCTAGAGAAAATATATGTCAATTCTCAGATAAATGAGCACCCCCTTTTAGGGAGCTAGGTTGTAATGTTTTCGCGCTGCGTCGTCAAGATATTTTCTGCAAAAATCGGTCGATGGTAGCGTTTGCAATGGGACCTGCGAACATCCGCGCTTAGCACTTATGCAGATGACTGCGCGCCCAAAGACAAAAGATTTCTTAAGAATAAGGTTGGATTATGGCTGGGGTGCTAGGATTCGAACCTAGGAATGGCGGAATCAAAATCCGCTAGCTTACCACTTGCCGACACCCCAAGAGCACCCAATGTAGCATAGAAAGCGTCGCCGTGCAATCAGCCCGTTTGTGACTCTGGCCCCTTTTTGATAGCGGCCAAGTAAGCGTCGAGCACTTTCTGCTCAAAGAGAGCCCGAGTTGCCTGATCAAGAGGATGCGCAATATCCTTAAAGGTGCCATCCTTACGCCTCTTGCTTGGCATAGCGACAAAAAGCCCAGAACCGCTGCTGATAATTTTGAGATCTCGAACCACAAAGCAATTATCAAGCACGATCGTAATGTAGGCCTTGAGCTTATCTTCCTCAACGGGAAAAACTTTAACTTCCGTTATCTCCATACTACAACCTCCCGAAAAACTGTCCCTCTTACTATCCTAGGAGAGGCAAACGGAAATTGCTAGTATCTTTATACGACCTGAAGCACGAGAACATTATCTTGCAGCGCAATATGCACATGCTCTCCAGTACGCTCAAGAAGTATGCGCGAGAGAGGGTTTGTGACAAGCTGCGTAAACGTCCGCTTCATGGGACGAGCACCATATTCCTCACTATACCCTTGATGCGCCAAATAGCTCACTGCATCTTGCTCGATAGTGAGACGCATACCACGATCAGCTAAAATTGCTGCCAGACGGGATACCTGAATTTGACATATAGCCTCCATATCCTTTGGCTGAAGCATATGATAGGGCACAATATCATCTATACGATTGAGAAACTCGGGCCGAAAATGCCGCTTAAGATCCACTTCCGGCACATTAGATGTCATAACAATCAGGCAGTTTGTAAAACTCACCTTCCGTCCTTGGCCATCTGTTGCCCGACCATCATCCAAAATCTGCAAGAAAACATTCATAACATCAGGATGCGCTTTCTCTATCTCATCGATCAAAAGCACACTGTAGGGACGCCGCCGAATAGCCTCAGTTAACCCCCCTGCCTGCTCATACCCAACATAGCCCGGAGGCGCTCCAAGGAGCCGTGACACTGCATGCTTTTCCATATACTCGCTCATATCAAGCCGTACCATTGCTTGGTCAGAGTCAAAAAGAAATGCAGCGAGAGCCCGGGCTGTCTCTGTCTTTCCAACGCCTGTCGGACCAAGCAGAAGAAACGAACCTAGAGGCCGATTCTTATCTCCGAGACCTGCTCGTGAACGACGGACTGCCTCTGAAATGATCTCAAGAGCATGGTCCTGCCCAATCACGCGCTGACTCAGAACAGATTCCATCTTAAGAAGCTTCTCCTGCTCCGAACTCAGCATAGACGCCACAGGTATACCCGTCCAGCGAGCCACAATAGCTGCGATATCCTCCTCAGTCACCACCTGCCGCAAGAGCACCCCCTGAGGCTCAGTCTTGAGCTTTTTTTCCAACTCAATGATTGTGCCGTACCGAAGCCGCGATGCCTTTTCTAAATCACCTGATCGCTCTGCAATATCAGCAGCACTTCGTGCCTGATCCATTTGCTCTTTAATCGCTCGTATTTCTTCAACGGCATTTTTCTCCTGCGTCCATCGCTGCCGGAGCACGTCTGCAGCTTTTTTCTTCTCCTTCATCTCCTCATCAAGCGCTTGAACGCGGTCCGCTCTCTTTTCATGCAGCATAGCTTGGCGCTCTATCTCAAGCCGCACAAGTGTGCGATCAAGACCCTCCAGTTCCTCAGGGCGCGAATCAAGCTGCATGCGCTGACGCGCACATGCCTCATCGACAAGATCAATGGCTTTGTCAGGTAAAAATCGATCTGCTATATAGCGCTGAGAAAGACGTACCGCAGCAACAAGCGCTGCATCCCGTATAGTCACACCGTGGTGCAACTCATATCGCTCTTTAATTCCACGAAGAATACTGACTGCATCTTCCATAGTAGGCTCTGATGCATAGACTGGCTGAAAACGCCGCTCGAGTGCTGCATCCTTTTCAATAGACGTACGGTACTCATTCAATGTCGTTGCCCCTATGCAACGAAGTTCACCACGCGCAAGTGCAGGCTTAAGCATATTTGCTGCATCCATTGCACCCTCAGATGCGCCTGCACCGACCAGGGTATGGAGTTCATCAATAAAGAGAATCACTCCCCCTTCAGCCTTCTCTATATCACTCAAAACCCCTCGAAGACGCTCCTCAAACTCCCCACGATACTTCGCACCTGCAATCATACCAGCCAGATCAAGTGCTAAAAGTCTCTTATCACGTAAAGTTTCAGGCACATCCCCATGTATAATGCGCTGTGCTAAACCCTCAACAATTGCAGTTTTTCCAACACCAGGCTCACCTATCAGACACGGATTGTTCTTCGAACGACGTGAAAGCACCTGGATCGTGCGCCGCATCTCCTCATCACGCCCAATAACAGGATCGAGTTTATGCGCTGCAGCAAGCTTCGTTAAATCTCGTGTATATTTATCTAAAAATTCAAAATCTTTCTGTGACATCGCCTGACTCATCATAGCTTCTGTGAGACCAGCAGCCTTCATACATTCAACGGCAGCCGAGCGAGGCAACTTCCAAAGTGCCGCACCCAGATGATGGGGCGCAATAGCCCCGCCAGCCAAGTCATGCGCTAGAACCATTAATCTTTGCATTTCATTGGACGCACGCAGCTCAACATCGCCCTCAACCTGAGGTATTTTTTGAAGAGCCTGCTCCACCTTCTCCTTGAGATCGTAGACCTGAGCTTCACGGCTCAAATCACGAAGCCACGCATCATTGCAAAGAGCAGAAAGCAGATGGAGCGGCTGCAGCTGCTGGTGCTGACGACGAAGCGCTTCCTCATGAGCCGCACGTACAATTCCCTCTCCGCTAGGAGTCATTTTTTGATCCATAGGCACCACCTATCAGTAAGGTGGTACTGAGAAAAGATCCGTCAAGGTCCAGCGTTTTGACGCAACGCTATGTACTGCATACGAATTTCGTACAACAAGCGGTCAATTAAATGGTCTTCATCTGGGCTGCGGTTACCAGCAGTCTTTGCCTGCAACAACTCAAGCATCTCAATAGAGTGCTGGGCGCGATCAAAATCAGGCTTAACGACACAAATACCATCTTCGTCAGGCGCAATGCCAAGCGCGATACACGCAGCTGAAAATAACGATAAAAAAAGTGTTCCTAAATCAACACCAGGCCTATCCATGCTCCATTCCTTTCGATTGCAAAAAAAGCTGAGATGGATTTGCGCACGTAGCCAAAAACCGGCACCATGGAAAGACAAGAATCAACACCAGGCACCCAAAAACGGAGCCAGATGGTTGGTATTTCTTATCGTACACAAAAGATGTCGGGAGATGCAAAATCTCGCAGCAAAGATGTGCCCAAATCGGTTCAAGCCATTTGAGAAAAAACCGCAACAACACAAGAGAGAGAGTAAAAAAAGCAATTCTCTGGGACCGAAAAAGCATATTCGCACGCTCAATCAGCTCAAAGCGCTCAGCAGCAGATAACTGTATCAGAGCATTTTTTCCAAAAACAAGGGTACCTTTTTTTCCTAACCCCCGTACCATATAAACAAAAAATTGATGCTTCGAGTCAATAACGAACTCAAGCGATGGGCAAAGCCTTGCAAGAAATGACGATGGCGCCTCTCTAAATGGACCGAGCACACAAGTATCAATGCGGCGCAAAAAAAACAGACCAAAGACCCCAAAAAACGCTCCGTACACCCACATAGATCAGCTATACTATAGGTACGATGCACCGGAGTATATGTTTTTTTCTGCTTGCCTGCGGACAAATCTCTGTTGGAGGCAGCACAACCACAAATAACGCCCGGCCAACTGGCGCACCTGTCACCCAAGCTGCCATTCTTGGCCAAAATGGACAAACCGTCACAGGCATTGCCTACGTCTTTTTTGTCTCCAACCAAGGCTATATTGTACGCCTCGAAGGACTAAGTGTTACCAATGAGAGTAATCTGGTAGTCAAAATCTACTCTCGTACAGGCATCTTGCTCACGAGCCTTGGCCTAAAAAGCTTTACAGGGAACCAAAACTACTCTGTTTCCTCAACGACAGGAGGCACCCAGATTGGCTCAGTGACGATCTACTCTAATCTCAAGTCTATAAACTATGCCCAGGCGAGCTTTCCGCAAAGCGCAAGTCAGCCAACCCTACGTAACCTTTAGAATGAGAAAAATCTCTGGACGGATGTTTTCTGCCCAGAAGCCGCCTATCCATTCCGCCACTGGCATGGGCCCTAGCGGGAGGACTCCTTTCTCTCCTGCTCGTACAACATGGAGCTACGGCATCCCAAGTCCCGATCCTCACTTTACCGATCTCATGCAAACAAAGAACTTTTTGCATCTTGGGTTTGACGACATTCGTCTTCTGCTCAGTTTGCATTAAAAATACAACAACGCCAACACACGACTTAGGCTGCAACAATAAACGTGATATAGGTAACTTCATAAGTATTGCAACGCCAAAAGTAATAGTATAGACTCCTGTCATGAGCAACAAGCATAGTGATTACAACATTCGATTACGTGCAATAGAAGCAATTTCTGATGGCCAGTCAGTGGAAGCAGTAGCTA
>CAIUGE010000106.1 GCA_903898645.1 Oligoflexia bacterium
CTGGCCATCAGAAATTGCTTCTATTGCACGTAATCGAATGTTGTAATCACTATGCTTGTTGCTCATGACAGGAGTCTATACTATTACTTTTGGCGTTGCAATACTTATGAAGTTACCTATAACTTGATACATTTGTCATCAAAACAACACCACAAAAGAATGAATTTTTAATTCAAGCATCAGAAACGCGTACATCGGCACCAAGATAGCAGTCAGCCCACAAGGAACCAAAAAGCACAAGCTCTATAAAACTAAATATTTTTATTTTGAGAAGAGAACGAAAAAGTAAACTTTGCCTCAATCGTCCCTGCTCCAACTGGTACCGGAAATAAGATACGCTTCATCACGCTAATAGTACATCTCTCGACTGCCGGATTATGCAAACTAGTAGACTCCACCCCAGCGGTACTCACATGACCACTTGACCCAATAACAAAACGAAGCGTCACCTTGCCGGCTGCATGAGGAGAATCAGCATTCACTTCACGTTCATAGCAAAGCTGAAATTCGTCTTTATGCTCCATAATAGCTGCATACAGTGCAGAGGTATCTACACCACCTGATAAAGCACCATCTCCGGGCGTTGTGCTTTGTATATGCACAAGATGACCCAAAGTCCCTGAACCGTGCCCTACAGCACCGCTTCCAACACCGACACGACCCATACCACTCCCAGATTTCGCAAGTCCCCCAAGCGTCGTGCGAGCATCTCCCCCACCGCCAGAGCCCGTACCGGTAGCGCCTAATCCGCCTGCTCCACGGGAACTCATGCCACCCGATCCAGCACTCTGCGTGCCACCTCCTTTATCAAGAGCGTTTTGCGCATTCCCCAGAATAGAAGCAAGCTCACTCCCGCCTGCAAAAAGGTCGACATTCCCGTCATTTGCAGATTTAGCATGCCCTGAAGCCCCAGCACCTTGTTTTGCAAGTCCAGTACGCACCATTTTGTCAGTAGGCACACTCATATGCGCCTGCCCATGACCACGCTTACCCTCACGACCTGCAGCACGAGCTCCCGCCCCCTCCTTGGCCTCCGCCCCCCCAGCATGAGCTGCCGGACGAACAGGCACTTTAGTTGCCTCCGCAACAACAATATGAGAAGCCGGCTTTGGCTGGGCTTTCTGATCAATTTCAACAACAACTTTTTTGGGCACTACTGGCGCCTCAACCTTTTTCACAACAGGCACCGGTGGTGGTGGCGGCATAAACTTCTTAGGATCATAGAGAATGGTCGCCAAGCGATCAGGCACCTGCTCAATATTGAGCTCATGATCAATATGCATACGAGAGAGCACAAATCCCATAAGAACACTCAGAGCGACGGTGCTCAGTAAAATAGCCCACCAAAGCGGATCTCGCTCGAAAAATCGTGCATGCCTAATACGAGGCGGCGCCTCGGTAAAGCAGCAGTACATATCCATTTCACCAATCTGGACTTTAACAAAGTCACCCTCAAAGAGGGAAATGAGCCCTCCTTGTGCCAGTTCTGAAAGCTTATGGAGCGTCCCCTTACGCTGAAGAACGCCGCTCATAGCAGAATCAAGACAGAGATCCCAGGAGCCTCTTTGCGGAGTACAAAGCTCAATGCGATCGCCTGGCATGGGCACAAAAAAATCGACGTTCTTTCCCTGGCCAATGGTAATAGCCTTCATACTCACATGGTGCTCACAAGCCAAGACTGTACTCCACCAGCACTGGATCACTTGAAGTGCCCGTTCTGCTCGTGGCTTCAGAATCGACTCAACAAACCTTTCATCCACGATAGGATCAATCCGCTCTTGGAGTGGTCGATGCTTTAAATCGACTTCAAGCTCTTTCTGGCCAAGCCGAATGCAATCACCATGAACAAGATGACACCGAACAATAACCTCACCATTCACCAAGACTCCAGATCGGCTTGCTAAATCATAAATAACCAGTGTTTTTGTTGCACTATCCCACTCACACACAGCATGGATGGGCTCAATCCCATCCCCCGTCACCCGCACGTCGGCTGAAACCAAGGAACCCAAAACAAATCGATTCTTCTCAATGCGTATGCTTCGCTCATACTTCGCTAATGGCGTCCGTGATGCTGATCGTAAATGGATATAGAGATACTGCATAAGCCTACCTTCTTACTGCATCGCGCAGCATCCTTTGATGAAACTGCTTGCGCGGCTGAATGAGTGTATGCATAGCCTCATCAGGCCTATGCTGAAAATACATTTCAGATGGATTACGGAGCTCACCCTCAATACTTGCACCATTGAGATCAACCGGAGTTCTTGACTCTGCAAAAGCAAGTACCCAAAAAAAAAGCATCATCATATATGGCCTTCTTTCTCACATAATGTATGCAACCGATCGATACTTTCTTTTTCAAAAGGTGACTGTGGCACAATCCCAAGAAGAGCTTCCAGGCATTCTGAATACTTATGCTCCTGAGCAAAGCGCGAGGCCCCCATAAAGGGAAATTTCTCTTCAGTTGGCTTCTTCTATCCAAAAAGAGCAATCTCCATACCAGAGTGCGCCATAGCAATGACCCGAAGGTCCTGCGCACGGGCTAAAACCTGCTGCCAGGCTTTTTCTGCTGGCGCGAACAACCTATAGTAGGTGAGAAATATTGCGCGATTAATAGTTGCCGTTAAAAAAAGATCATCAAGTCGGTGCGCTTGACGAAGAGTCTCGAGCGCTTCCTGCGTTTCATACCACTTGCCGTCACGCAGGAGACAAACCGCATAGTTATTAAGTGCTCTAACATTTTTCGCATTCACATCCAACGCGCGCTCATAGGCGATCCGCGCTTCGCTCAACTTCCCTTTTTGCCAAAAAGTATTACCAATTTCTACCCAGCCTTCGCTACTAGGCACATCATGCACACCCAGATTGCCATGCGATGGCGCAATAAGTGGCTCAAAAAGTGGCCCTTGCATACGTGCAATACTCGGCTCATCAAGACTTGCAAGCAAATCTTCTATCTCAGGTAGCGAGGGACTCAAAATCTCCTCTGCTTCTGCTTTCTTATATGCCGATAAAAGTGTCGCCCTCGCCTGAAGCACCAGCTTTGGCGAACTTGCAAGGACATGCTGAGCAAGCCTCCCAAGAGCCGCTACGCCCCATGGACCACCTGCCTTCAAAGCCTCCTGATAAAAAGGAGCAAGACGCTTCACCTTCGCAATAGGATCCACAATCTTGCTTGTCACACTCTCCATCTCAGCCAGTTTATAGCGAGCATAACCACCAAAGCCTGTCTTATTACCAGCTGCCTGTGCATAGAACTTTTTTGCCTGTACATAATCCTGAGATTTTACATAAAGATCGGCAAGTGCGACCTGGCATGCGGGCGCCTTCGAGCACAGCCGATAGGCTTGCGCTGCATCAGAGAATTGATCATCCTGCTCAACCAAAGCGCCATAAAGACGCAGCAAATGTTCACTAGTAATATGTGCCTCGATGGCACGACTCCAAAGAGCAATTGCCAGCTTGGGCTCCAAAAGTCTCCCCGCTGTTTCTAAAAATGATGCCTTATGGGTTGCAAAACCCACTTTTTCTAAAAGCTCCGAGGTCAGTGAGCTGTTCCCATGAATAAAAGCAACAGTTGCCAAATACACAAGAGTGTCTGTATCTGGCGATTTCACCGCAAGAAATCTACCTAGCACCTGTTGGAAAAATTCTCCTTGCTGATCCATGACAGGCGCAAGTTTTCGCAATGCCTGACCAAGTGCTTTTTTCTGCGCAATAGGATTGGTCGAGCGATCAGCAAATTCCACATAACCCTTTGCAGCTGCCAGATAATCCCCATGATGCTCATGATCTGCAATCGCATGTACCAAGGACTGCTCCTCACGGGACTCTAATTCACGACTCAATGCGCCATTCTTATGCAATTTATCGTACGCTAAAATTTCTGGTACTTGGCGAATACTTGGATTTTTTGAAATTTGTAATAAAAGCTTAGCCGCTGTATAAGCAACTTCCTTATTACCATCATGAAGCAGATTCATGGCCCGCGTCTCTGCCTCCTGGTAGGAATCTTTATGCCCTGCAAGCACCTGAGCTGCCTTCAACTGCAATTCCGCACGTCTCGCAGGCAGGTAACCCGCAATGCGATCAACATTATCTACATAGGCCCGCTCAAGTGGAGCAAGTGCTGCTGTATGCGGGACCTGAGAAAGACGTTTCGCTAAAAGAGCAAGCAGGAGTTCGGACGCATCTTTGGCATAGTGTGATGCGCCTGCTTTGATGACACGCTCATAGGCTGCAATAGCATCATCCAGATGACCGAGATCACGCAAAACCTCAGCCTCATACATACTTATTTCAGCAATCTCCTGATTCTCTGCAAGATGCTCTCGGTAGATTTTATAAAAACGCACAGCTAGGAGGCGATCCACCTGGCGTTTTCCTTTTCGTGCACGCTTATGCGTTTCAGTCGCCGTATGTCTGACAAGCGCTCTCAGCTGCGTCAGATCCGCGCCCTTTGGCACTTCCTTCAACTGCTCAAGAGATTGCGCAGCGCGATCATACTCACGGTGCCTGAGATCCATAAGAATGCCACGCACAGGAGAATCATTGAGCTGCGCAAGCATAGTACGAGCATCATCAATACGAAGCAATTTCTCATACTGGTCAGCCAGTCTTTGATAGATCTTATGCTTAATCTCTGGCGTCGCCTGGACACCATCAACAATACCCATCGCTTCCCTCGCCCCATAGATCTCAGGCAAGAAAATTCCCAAATCATAGAGCGCTTCATAACGAATCTGCACATTATCTGTCTTAATAACACTCGTCATAGCTGCAATAGCATCCTGGTACTGCTTCCTATGGTAGAGGCACCAAGCCATCCTATGCTCCATTTTGGGGCGCTTTTCAGGTTCAATTTTTTGAAAAGATTGCTTATAGTAATCATAAGCACGCTGATAATTTCGATCAGCATATGCAGAATCGCCCAAAGCTAGTTGCGCACTAGGCACAAGCTTGCTTTCAGGACAATGCTTCACAAGCGCTTCATAATGAGAGCGTGCCTTGCCATGCTGCCCATCTTCATCAGCATAAAATCCAAGAAAATAATAAATTTCATCTTTTCGTTCTGATGCTAATTTTAATTCTAAAATGCGATCGCACGCCTTAACTCCTTGCTGGAGAAACTTTTTAGAAAAACTATGTGCTATAAAATTTTCACTAATACCTGACGCTAAGCGTTTTTCGTGGATTTTACCTTCTTGAAGTCGATAAAAATGGTACTCTTGCATAGCTAATTCGGCTATCTGAAAATAAATAGCACCCGATCTTTGACGCTCCACATGACGTCCCAAACTTCGACCAAGTTCATGCATCTGCTCAGCACGATAATGACTCAGTTTGAGCTCCTGAGGCGTCATAACGCTATCAAGCTCCATTCGTGAATATTCACTTGCCCAAGCACTAATGAGCGCAAGCACTAGTAGTTGCAACAACATAATCTCCTAATTCATCACTCCAAAATTCACCATTAAAAGTCCAATAAAGCATACTTGTCGGTATTGATGGTGTTCGCATATTCACCCCAACTGCAGGCTTAATGTTCTGCAAAGAGTCAGATGCAACTTTAAGAACTTCTACTTTCATAAAAGACATTTTATCAAAGTTTTCAATCAGTTCAGCATTGTAATCAACAAGAGTATTTTTTACAAGTATTCCCTCAAATGCATGGAGTGATTCAGTAAAAAAATGCCCCACTTCTTGCAAAAAACCCACAAATCCATGCGTCCCCAAGGTACGTGCATGCTGCAACTCATGCTGAATACGACTTTCTCCAACACTGAGTCGCTGGTAGTAAGGTGATCGCACAACTGACCCCAGCATCTGCATAAAAGGATCCCGATTCATCATCAATGCTTGTTTCCCAAGGCTTGCAAAAAATGGCAGATCATGCTCATGCGATTCGAGTGCATGCCGAATACTTGATCCAAGAGGCGTCATCTGCTGCTCAAAAAGCTTAATTTCTTGCATTGCATCTTGATAGTGGCAAAGAGCAAGATGCGCCTGCGCACGAAGCACGCCAATTTCAGGATTATAGATAAAAGCAAGCAGAGGACTACGATAGCTCATCAACTTCCCCAGCGATTGACCAAACATACTACGTCTGTACGCTGTCCAGGCCTCCTCAAAAAGGATCTCTGGCCAAACAATTGATTTTTTATCAATCATCTGAAAAACGTTTGCTGCCTGATCAAAAGACTCAAGTTCATAGAGTGCACGACCAAGAGCAGCCTGGCACCTCTCTTTCAATTCCTGGCCCTGCTGCGCAAATCGCGCCGAACCATGACTGTCACCTGGCGTCTTCGTATCTCTTGATAGTGCAGCACTAGCTGCACCCTGAGCCCTGTCCCGGCATGCTTCAAAATCACGTACTCCTTCATGCAAACGTCCAACAAGAACCTGCGCCGTCCCACGCAAGAAAAGTGACTCCGCTTCAAGATCAGGAGCATGGATGGCATTCCCAAAATGCATGATCGCTTTTTCATAATCTTCATGAAGCATGGCAGATTTGCCTGCAATAAACATCCAAGCAGCCAAGCTCGCACGATCATTATAATCTTCATACTGCGTGTATTTTAATAAAAAGGGCTTCAAAAACTCAGAACCAACACCTCGTAAAAGGGCAGGTAATTCTCGCAAAACTTTTTGCGTACTCTGACGATTCCCAGATTGCAACGTTCTGATAAAAAAATAGGTTGCCATATAAGGCATACCTTCCCGCACCAGACTCTCGGTAACGCGAGCATACCCTTCAGACTGCTGTCTCTCATTATCCTGCGCTGCGCTAAAAGCATACCTCGCAGCCTGTAAATAATGCCCGTGCTCAAAGGCACGAAGAGATTCTTGCATAGGCATAAATGCTACAAGAGCAAATATCACAACTGAACCCCAAGCCCTACAGAGAGATTATAGTTCGAATACCACCCAGTAACGCCACTCGTTAAGTCGAGAGGCGCAGGATAAAAGGACGCAGTCAAATCCCATCTCCCCTTCAGAGTCTGTGTGATATGGATAATGTTTCCTGTCCCAATCAGACCTGCCGTCAAAGACTGCTGCGTGTATTGACTCGACTGCGCAACTGACGTCCGCACATCAACATAGCTTTGCAAAAATCCAACTCCAGCTGCAACATACCAATCAAGATGCAAAATGTTGTTAAAAACATTTATTTTTCCATACCATGGCGCATACTGTAGAAAAACAGCAGCCTGGGATCGGATTTGACGAATATTTGGTAAGGTGTTTTTAGCCGCACTTTCGAGTGCCACAAGGTTATTGTTGGGTGCATTTTGTATAAAAGTAACAACACCCTCAAGGGCAAACTGCTCATTCATATAAAAAGCAAACCGAGGCTCTATAGAAAACGTCGACTGATAGGCCTGAGCATACCCTCCCCCTCCCATCAAACTGATCACAGGATGCACCGCTTTCGTGTAATGCCTGTTTTGCAGGACATACATTTTAGCATCCGGATCTACCCAATCAAACCTGTATTCTTCAGGCACATCATCATACGCATATGCCAAACTCAAAATAAGCACACAAAAACGAATCATGCTTCACCCCACAAAGACCCACGCATAGTCTACCGATAGGCGAAGGAAAACTGCAAGCGCTATCTTAACTGGAATTGCATAACGTGAGAATTGACAGATAACTACAGACCTGTATGCGTCGTGTCATATTGAGCGCTTACCAGCGCTTTTGATCTTACGATGGCACCATCGTCACAAAAAGGCCGTCACGAAAAAGAAAGCGCAAACAATATCCACAGATACAGTTCCCCTGTTCTTCTTGCCTCCTTATTGTTGCAAGCATCCTCTCCATTGTGCTTGGACTTAGCTGCTTCATCCGTGCCTTACGATGGGACTCACAGTCTGTGATTAAAGCAAGAGCTTCTGGTGGTCGTATTGACACTTACGCCCCCTTCTAGACTGGATGGGGCGGTTCTTTATGATCCTTCCTTTGGACGCCACCTCCCAACGCTTCTGTCATCCAAGCACGCATTCCAGTACACCTTGGTTGTCAATTTTCGCCTCCTTGACACACAGCATTTTGCTGCATGATAAAACCACCGTGCCAGACTGACACCATTGTGAGCACCCAGTGCTTTTCGTGCCAATTCTAGCCCGAGCTTCACTGCCATTATTTGTGACTTGATTCAGAAAAAAACAATAGAGAAATTATTTATCCAAAGGAAAGCAAGATTTGCTATCCTTACCAAGGATGAGGCAAGTATGAAGATAAGTCACTTCAAAGCCCATATGAATACTGCAGACAATATGCACCTCAAAAAGAACTCCAAATCTTGGTACATGGGCTTGTTTATCTCAATAAGAGCTCAATATCATACATAAGCTAGACAAAGACCCGGCATTATCCAGATTGGCTCAAGGTAAGTACTTGAATAATCTAAAAAAAATGAATTTATTAAATTTATAAACACAAGTAAAGGAGATCTAGAGAAGACTACGCGCGGCAGTGCCGCAAATATCATCCTGCCTTATCAAAGAAACGGGCCTTCCATATATTTTTTAGACACAGATACTTAACACATATCGTGAGGCGAAATAGTCTCCCGCTCATCAAAGACAAAGCAATCCCCAGAATAATGGTCCTGCCCCACATCCTGGAAGTACTGAAAAATACCACCTTCAAGCTGGTAGACCTCCTGAAAACCTTGATCCATGGCCACAACTGAAGCTTTTTCGCACCGGATCCCGCCTGTACAGAACATCACCAGAGGTTTGGTGCGATCAAGATCCATCGAGGCAAGCGCCCCAGGAAAATTTCGAAAATGACGCAAATTTGGATGCACCGCGTCAGTAAATGTACCATACTCTATCTCGTAGACATTACGTGTATCGAGCAAGGTAAAATCCTTCCTCTCCTGAAACCATGCTTTCAGTTCTTTTGCCGCTATGTACTTACCAGTCCTTTCCTGCGGCCTAATCGCAGGATCACCCAGAGGAATAAGTTCTTTTTTAATCTTGACCAGCATGCGTCGAAAGGGCATCCCCCTCGACCAGGACTTTTTGATCACGCACCCAAAGCGCACGCGGATCTCCTCGGCAAATTCCTCAGCCTTATCAGGCAACCCAACAATCACGCCATTAATGCCCTCAGACGCAAGCAGAAGAGTGCCGCCAAACCCTAATTCAGCGCACCTGTTCTGCAGCTCAGCACGAAGCCCCCTCGCATCACCATAAAACGAGTAGAAGGCAAGGTGCAGCATTTTTAAGTCCTGAGCATAACTATCTGGTACCAACATATTTTACCTCACAAAAACCGATTGGCTCAAATCTGACACTCGCACCTAGAGTCTGTCAAGAACAGATAATGACAATGGACTCCTCATCACATTTTTACTTACCGCAACACTAGCCTTAAACACACACCAACTCCACGTACCGTAGCAATGCAATTCACGGCATAAAAAACAGCCTCTGTCTTTCATGACACGCAATACCTGTCACTTGATTCCCAAGCATCATACTCCGATACCATGATATGTCTTCTCATCCACATTTTTTATGGAAAGATTTGTTTCAAACTGACACCCATGACAAAAATCTTTCAAGTATCCTACAAAACACAGCCCTTTTCAAAACACTGACCCCACGTGAACTTTCCTACCTCTCTTCTATTGTCTATGAACGCATCTACCAGCCACATGAGACTGTGTTTCAGCAAAATGACCGTGGTATTGGCATGTACATCGTCGCCCAAGGCCGTGTAGCCGTCAAATCACAGAGCCCATCAGGTGACATTCTTATTACTATCCTTGGCCAAGGGAGTTTCTTTGGTGAAATTGCCCTGGTTGATCCAGAGAACCTGCGAAGCGCAACTGTTGAATCAATTGAAAGATCCACCTTGATTGGTTTTTTCAAACCAGATCTTTTAGCTATTATGCAATCAAAACCAGAAATGTCGGTTAAAATACTCCTCCAACTCAGCACTATACTCGGCCGAAGACTCATGGAAACAACTGACAAGCTCAGTGAACTTGCTTCCAAGGTTCGTGAAAGTGCCTAAATGGACCGCAACCGACTGAAGCTCCTCATCCTCGCCATTGCACTTATTCTCCTTGTTGGACTTTTTATTGTCACCCCTGGGATACTGGAACCAGCACTTTTAGCATGCATGTTCGCAACCATGCTTGAGCCTGGCGTTATTTGGGCAGAGCGACAAGGTACTTCAAGAAGACACGCCCTCATTCTTTTCTTTACTCTCGGCTTTGCCCTTTTTAGTCTTATCAGTGCTTTTTGCATTGTACGTATTTCTTCTGAATGGCACGCACTCCGAAGCCTCAGCTACCTCAAACAAGCCGACGCCACCCTGAGTACCTGGGATGAATGGATTCATGGAATTCTGCCTTTTTTACCACCCTTTGCAAACACCCTTCAAGACATACAAAAAACACTTCTTGCACAAACACCAACATTTTTTACAAGTGGTTTTCTCTGGCTCCTCCTCACGCCCGCATTCACCTTTATGCTCCTTGATGATGGGTCCCGCTTCTTACGCCTCCTCTTCAACATGGTACCAAATCCCTACTTTGAAACTTCTTTTGCCATCACACGCAGCGTCCTTTTCAGCATCGCTTCCTACATCCGCGCAAAAATACTGGAAGCATTTTTAGTAGGCCTCATGGTCAGCCTTGGCCTCATCATCATGCAAGTACCCTACGCCCTCGTCCTCGGCATGATCGCAGGCTGCACAAACATTGTGCCCTATTTGGGGCCTCTCTTGGGAGTACTCCCCGTTTTCATTATTGCACTCGTTGACACACGCTTTCACAACTGGTCAATTGCAAGCGTCTATTTGCTCGCCAATTGCATCGACATGTTCATCATATTTCCTATAGTTGTCGCGAAACTTGTGCGCCTCCACCCTCTTCTGATTCTCAGTAGCGTTGCTTTAGGCCAAAAATATGGAGGCCTCCTTGGCATGATCCTCAGTGTCCCTCTAGCATCAACCTGCAAGATACTCCTGGAAGCATGCTTTGAAGCGCTCTATGTACCAAAGAAGCTCAAAAAACCACGCCTAACACCGCCAGAACCTCTGCTCCAAGAACAAAAAAACATGACCTAACCCGTGGCATTGCTGCCTTATACTCGTACTTAAAAAAGTCACGTACCTGGGAAAGCAGTACAGCTGCGACTGAGACAAATAGACTGCGTGATGCCCGCCAGGTATTCTTTCCCCACCTTGAGCTTCAGGCTTAAATTCTTGGTCTTTAAAAGAAGGAATGCTATTTTTTACGTAGAAACTAAAACACAACTCATATAAACATATGGCGTCCCAGCGTTCGTTGCATGACCACTTTCACTATAGACCCACAACTCAACATAATCTGATGTTCCGTTCAAGTAGACAATACAACTTGTGTTTGATTGCGCATAGTTAGCAGCGTCTGGTGTCGTCATAGTTCCTCGCGCGTGTGCTCCGCCATTTTTATATATAATTGAAAATAATATATTACCATTTGCAAGTGTTGGATTATTAGCTATCATAACTGCACCATTAACTTGATAATATCCAGCAATTTTTGGATTCCATCGGTGATTTGCTGAATCCCAATAATTAAAATTGTCGAACTGCAAAGTATCTAAGTTCACTTTCGTTTCAACTGCAGCTGGAATTGATTGACTCGCTCCTTGAACAATACTAAAAACAGGCACCTTGAGTTGACCTTGGCCTAAAAATGTCGCAGCACGCACACTTCCACTGACATCCAATGCATACGCAGGCGCCGAACTCCCAATCCCAACTGACCCGGCATTAAAATAAATATTCGAAGAACTCGTCACCCAAGGACTACTCACCGTACTTGAAAGCGCACTTGTAATACTGGCAAAATTACCCATCATTTGGCTCGCCGATATGGGGCTGCCTGCTGTAAAACTATATGGTAATGTGATTGGAGTTGCATACCCTGAGAACATAGAAAAAAAGCATAATGCTACATATAATACTTTATTGAAAATATTCATCATTCACTACCAGCACGGTAACATCCACCTACCCTCTACGTCAAGTCATAATGAATTCGGGGCCACCAATCTTAGCTCGCTATGACATTCACGATAGCAAAGAGGAGGCAGTAGATACCAAAATACCGAAAGCGATCTGTTGCAATGAGCTGTGACAAAAAACGCAATGCAACAAAACCGCTCCCATAAGCCACAAGAGCTCCAAGCATACCCATCTCAACAAGCGGCCAAGAAAGCGCTCCTAATGCCCAAAGACGGTGGATTTCATGCACAAGCACAAAGGGAGTCAGAAGCAGCGCCAGAAGAAAACTAAAATCCTCTGCATACTGCCTTTTGATACCTAAGAAAAGGGCCATACTAATGGTTGCGCCTGAACGAGAAAAGCCACGGAGCGCTGCTGAAACTACCTGGATAGCCCCAATAGCGCAGGCTGAAGGCATCGTCACTTCTTTGGAACCCTCATGACGGGGCAGACAAAGCATCATGAGGCCAACAGCAAGGAGCCCATAGGAAATAAATGTTGTTTGCCGAAAAAGAAGCTCGATTTCTGTATGCCAAAAAAAGGCGAGTCCGTACTTAATCAGCGCGGCACCACAAAGCGTCAAAAGGGTCGCAAGAATTGCCGGACGTACAGCATGAAGAGACCTGGAACCTAAGACATACCTATGAATCACAGCACCCATAGTTCCAGCATGAAGCATCACAAGAACAAAAAGCATCTCAGCTGATGATGGATCATAACCAAGAAATTTCTGTAACAGAATCACATGCGCAGAACTTGAAATAGGCAGCAATTCAGCTACCCCTTGAAGAAGGCCAAGAGCGACGACATGAAGAGTCATCACGATGCTTCATCCCAGGAGCGCACTTTATAGTGCATAGCATTAAGAATAAAGACACACGAGACAACGAACATCAAGGTTGCGAAAAAATAGAAGTACCGAGGCCCATGGAACACATTCAGCTTAGTAACAAATGCTGCAAGCAGATTCCCGATAAAATTCGTTAAAAACCAAAAACTCATAATAGTACTTTTCATGAAGTTAGGTGCCTGCGTATAAGCAAACTCTAATCCAGTGATGGACACCATGATCTCAGCACACGTGATAATAGCATAAGGAATAGCCTGCCAACCAACGGACAGCGGTACACCCACGCCCAAAATCTCCTCCAGCCATCCAACAACGACAAATGAGAAGCCAGCCAAAACCATACCAAGACTCATCTTTCGAAGTGGCGTTACTTTGATACCAAGAGCCTCAAATGCAGGATAAATGGCAAGCCTAAAAATAGGAATCAGCATCATCACCATAAGAGGATTGAGCGCCTGGATTTGCGCTGCTTCAACATGGAATCCAAAAATATGAAGCTGCATCTTATGCGCCTGCATAAACCAACTTGATCCGTGCTGATCAAATAAAGACCAAAAAATAGACACGGCACCAAATATTTTCAAAATCGCAACGACCGCCTTGGTGCCTTCAATATCCTGGCGAGAAAAAGCTCCTGTCGCTGCATCCAAAAATGATCCTCCAAGCGGCCTGCTCCTTTGGTGACAAAGAGCATACCAGACAACAGACAGAAAGCTAGGATGCTCCTTCGAACGAGGTCGAGGAGGCACAATCCGGTATTGCTTTTTACCAACCCAAAAGATCAACGTCGCTACTCCCATCAAAACCCCAGGGACACCAAAAGCAGCCCTCGCACCCAAGTGCACAAGCAAAAATGGCATCAAAATGGTCGAAAACACCGCACCAAAGTTAATCATCCAGTAAAACAGATCAAAGACTTTGGGGATGAGATGGCGATTTTCTTCCGTAAACTGATCCCCAACAAAAGCCGAGACACATGGTTTCACCCCTCCTGCACCAAGCGCAATGAACGGCAACCCAAGCAAAAGCCCCCATTCGTTCTCCCAAACAGCAAGACACAGATGCCCTACACAGTAAAAAAGGGACAGCCACAGAATGGTTCGGTACTTCCCCAGCAGGTGATCTGAAATATAGGCACCAAAAAGAGGCATGAGGTAACAAGCACCTGCAAAAAGATGGAAAATGATTCGGGCGTCTTCTTGAACAATATGAAGACTGTCAATCATAAAAACAACCAAAATGCTGCGCATACCATAATAACTAAATCGCTCACAAGCCTCGTTCCCAATAATGTAACGTACCTGTGGAGGAAATCCCGCTGTGCCCTTTTCATCTTTACTCATTCCTAGTGTTTTCGCACATCACACTCAAGAGCTCAAGCACGACAATTAGCTAGATTTCATAGCCCAGCTATGGCATATACCAGCTATGCTTCGTATCCTCGCTCTAGGACTGGCTTTTGTGCAATGCACTCATCTTCGAATGACCCCAGAGCCAGTGACGATTACCTTCGTTGGAACCAACGATATCCACGGCACGCTGGCACCCATAGCACTAAAAACCCGGGACGCATTAGAACAACCCTATAGGGTCGGGGGACTTGCCCACTTAGCCGCTACCATGGATGTCCTCCGCCAGGAGAACAAGGATTTCCTCTGGCTTGATGGTGGCGACCAGTTTCAAGGCACTTTAGAGAGCAATAGCCAGTTTGGCGCACCTGTCGTTGATGCCTTCAACCAGATGGGCCTTATGGCAGCAGCCGTCGGAAACCATGAATTTGACTTTGGTATCGAGCCGTTGCGAACCCAAATAAGCAGGGCTTCATACCCCTATTTAGCTGCCAATATCTGGATGAAAGACCAGCACAGACACCCCGACTGGACTAATCTTGGCTCTTCAAAGCTTTTTGTCACAGCAAGTGGTATCCGAGTTGGCGTCATTGGCCTCTCAACGATCGAAACCCCAAAGACAACGATGGCGCCCCATGTTGCTGACCTCCGTTTTGAAGCACTCAAGGATGCACTGCAACGGGAAGCTCGACTCCTCAGGCAGCAAGGTGCAAACGTCATAGCCCTGACGGCGCACGCCGGACTTGTATGCAAACCTGACGCAACATTCCTCCAAAACACTATTCGAACAGAAAATGACCCTCAATCCGCATGCGAAACTCGCGCCGAGATACCAGAGCTCTTAAACTCCATCCCTGAAGGCACTGTGGACCTTGTCGTCTCAGGACACACCCACCACATTGTGCACCATTTTATCAACCATGTCCCCGTCATCCAGGGCGGATCACAAGGCCGCTACATCAACACCATTCAAATAACGTACGATCCAGCACTCGGGCGTATTGATCGATCAAAAACTCGTATAGAAGGACCTATTCCTATCTGCCCGCAGGTATTTGCAAACCAAGCAGATTGTAATGGCAATATGGATGCGCCTCCCAAGGGACGTGGCCCCCTGATACAACCTGTTTTTCACGGTATACCCCTTAAACCAGATGCACGCGTCCAGATGATTGTGGATGCAGCACTAGAAAAAACGAAAACACTCAATAATAAAATTATAGCCTATGCCGAAACGCGCCTCAGCAGCTTCCCTCAACCTGAATCCGACCTCGGCAATCTCATTGCCGACGCTATGATTGCAACGACCCATGCCGATGTTGCACTGATGAATTCAGGCGGCATACGCATGCCCCTCGAATCAGGCCCCATCCGCTATAACCACGTCTTTCGGACCCTCCCCTTTGAAAACAAGGTCGCTACTATGGAAGTTACTGGTGCCGAAATTCGGCATATTGCAACTATTTTAGAATCTGGATCCCATATCCAGGGCTCTGTTGCCGGTATGCGCATTGCCTTTGTCGGAGACAAAGAACATAGGCATATCCACAGCATCGTGCTCAATGACGGCACCCCTCTAGATCCCCACAAAATCTACACACTCGCAACTGTCGATTTTTTGATCCTAGGTGGCGATGACTTTGCCTGGCCCAAGCGCCCACATTATGACACAGGAATAACGATACGTGACTCACTCCTCCAAAGACTGCGCGATATCAAGCGCGTCAAATCCGCTGTCGACCCTCAGAATGCACGCCTTTTTTTCATCAAGCAGAAAAAAGTGGTGCAAAAGTAACGCCATGCTAAACTGTTTAGGTGATAGACACAAATCGCATTCGCGAGGATTTTAAGGCAAAAAACAGAATCCTCACCTTACCTTCCTATCTCGAGCTGGTTGAACACAATCCTGATCCTCATAAACGCTCAGCAATGGTCTATGCGCGAGACATGATGGAGGCTTCACAAACCACTTTTGTCACGCACCCCATGACCGGCAAGACGCTTCGCAGATCAGCACTCTTTGAACAAAAAGCCAATATCACGATCTATGGACAATCACAGATCATGGACAGCATCTACCATGCTGTCGATCATCTCACCCGCGCCCCACAAAAAATGATTGTCCTTCACGGCCCCAATGGCAGCGGGAAAAGTTCCTTAATTAGAGCTTTCATGGATGGCCTTGAACAATACGCAATGACAGACGCAGGTGCTCTCTATACTCTCAGTTGGGTATTTAGTTCAGACATGCCTCATCTGGGCCTCGCTGACCAAAAGCATGACACTAAAATTTTAGGACGCATTCCATGTGAATGGAAAGACTCACCGCTTGCGCTCGTACCCAATTCTGGCTACCACCTTTGCCATAGGTGTGAACATATTTTTTCAGCACTCCTTGAGCACTACCATGGCGATTTTGAACAAATTGTGCGTCATGTCGAAGTCAGAAGGCTCTTTCTCTCCCGCATGTACCGCAAAGGTTTGGTCACTATTGAACCTCAGATGCATACAGATGCCATCAATCAGCCTCTGATGCAGCAAATTTACCTCCCCGAAGCGCTCTCAGGCGTTCCTCTGAGCATCAGCTCAGGCGACCTTGTGGATGGCAATCGTGGTGCAATTGAGTATGCAGATTTTCTTAAAAGACCCATCGAATCACTCAAATATCTCCTGACTATGGCTGAAACAGGCTCTGTCAGCATTGGCAATACGATTGCACGTATTGATGCCGTCCTTTTAGGCTCAGTCAATGAGCCAGAACTCCAAGCATTTCGCAGCTACCAAGACTATCCAAGCTATAAAGGGCGCATGGAGTATATTGAAACACCCTACTTACTCCAATTTGAGGATGAAGCCGCACTCTATGTTCAATGCTTCCAAGCCAAGCATCTTGCACCCGAAACAGCAAAGCTTCTTGCACTTGCTGTGACTAGCACAAGAATTATGCCCATCCCAGGACTCTCTCTGCTTGAAAAAGTGCGCCTGTATGGGACAGGCGAAATTCCATCACGCTTTGCCGGTGAAGAGAGAGCAAAACTCCAGGCATCGAAAAAAGAACTCTTTACGACACGCTTTGATCCCTATGAAGGGAGCTTTGGGCTGTCGCCACGCGACGCACAAAGCATTATCATGCATCTTGAACCAAAAGACTGCATCCATCCAGTCCATATTTTTCAAGCCTTAGAATCAGTCCCATTGCCAGATGGTGTTTTTGATGAACTCAAGCAAGGATACATGCAGACATTAGAAACCCAGATCCGCAAACTCCTGGGCCACAATGATCATCTTGAACTCAAGCTAGCGCGTGCTATTGAGGGAATTATCCAGCTGGCTCAAGGTACAAAGACCGAAACAAAAGAAGCAACACTCGCTTTTGAACGCTCCATTCTTGGCACCAAAAATCTCGAGCCAGAAAAACTCCATGAAATGCGCCAAAATATTGTCGCGCGCATTGGCGCCTGGGCTATTGACCATCAAGGCATGGATCTTATCTACGGCTCTATCTTTCCTGACTTTCTTGAACGCATGGAGCAGCAGGTACAAAGCGAACAACAACAAAGTCTTCGTCTCATTGCCGAAGCTCTTCGTATCTATAGTCCCGAACACCAGCACGAGACCGAAGGAGAAAAATTACTCCTTGGACTCCTCAAAGGTTTCCAAGAGAATGGCTACTGTGGACTATGCGCACGCGAGGTTTTAGGCTACTATACTGACCATCTGCTATGCAAGTAACTATGCGCTACTGCGTTGGCCCACATCAATCGGGCATACGCCTAGATCACTTCCTCATGCAACACATCACAAGACGATCCCGTGTGAAAATTCAAAAGGCCATCCAAGAAGGCCGCATTAGCATCCATCGATCCTTTAAAGCCCCCTTAGGCGCAATGAAGCCCTCCATGCATCTTTTACCTACTGATGAAGTGACTCTTATAACGCATTTTCTGGAAGAACCTTTTGTCGTCGACTCATGGGACGTACTCTTCGAAGACAGCAGTCTATACGTCATCAACAAACCTGCACCCCTCCCTGTACATCCCGCAGGCAAGTACCATGCACATACCTTATCTGAATTACTCAAGCTCAAATTCCCTCAAAATCCTCACTACCTCGTGCACCGTATTGACCGAGAAACAAGTGGCGTCCTTGTTTTAACGAAAACACTTCAAGCAGCGCGCCATCTGACAACACAGTTTTCCTCACGCTTAGTGAAAAAAAAATACATTGCACGTGTCCACGGTTATGCACCCGACACCATGCATGCCACATGGTCCATCAGACGCGCCCGCGCTGGCTTCATTAGCATTAAAATGGAAATTGGTGATGAACACGATCCTCATGCTGAAACATTCTTCACCTGCCTCGAGCAAGGCCCCACATCCCTGATTGAATGCCGACCTGTCACAGGCCGCCAGCATCAAATCCGAGTACACCTTGAAGCACTTGGTCACCCCATACTCCATGACAAAATTTATGGCATTACAGAAGCCCAGGCCGACGCCTACCTGACCGGCGCTACAACATCAACCACCCGCCACCTCCTCCACGCCTCATCGCTTGAGCTCAATCACCCACTGAGCGAGAAACCCATGGAGTTTCATGCACCTCTCCCAGAAGATTTCAAAAGTGAACCAACAGACCTAGTGACTAACTCATAGCTGGAGTATTTCAAAAAGAATATAATTCTTATAGCTTCTGAAGACGCTCGTACTCCTCCAGAGAAAGAACAACAACAGCTTTCCCATGCTGAGTAGTCACGAAAGGCCGATGGCTTTCACACATACGAGAAAGAACCTGTGATGATTGAGCCTGACAATCATCGACCAAAACAACATCGGCTAAACCCTGAACTGTCGAATGCGTTTGAGACTCTTCTCCCCTACAAAATCCTCCACACATCAACGTGTCCCCTTCTGGTCTACCGTAAAACGCAATTCAGTAACGTCGAAGAGCTGACAGATCAACCGAAAGCAAGAACACAAGACAAATCTCTCCAGCTCTCCAAAACATTTCGCTTCGGCAACCATAGGAAAAACCAAGCGTGTCACCCCAGAAAGACCAGAGCTCTCCATAATTTCTGCCTTTATATGAGCCAAAACCAGTCTTGAGTCTTTCTTGAGGCGCTCTACCCATACCTCGTCACATGATGCACGTACTTTACTCATCTCAACGCCTTCCAATTTGAACGCATATAGTGGGCCTTATACCCACGAATTACACCCCCCCTATTTATATATTTTTTTGACCTGAAAAATGATCAATTACCTAGATTCGCCTGAATAGTTCGTCTTTTTTTTTCGACATCAACAGTGTTGTCTGAAATTGCACCTGAAAAATATTGGCACTCCGCCAATCGATCGACCGGCAATCACTACACGCAACACCTGCTACTATTGCTTCCTCTTCCTTCTCCAACCTGCACTTCGCTTGCATCTTCACTCCTCAGAGCTTCTTCAAATACACTCACCAAGTCCAATGCATACCCATACACCTGTGCGCCTCTTCTTGACAACTATTTTTTTTCGCGGCGACGAGCGCTTTAAGCGCTACAATCTCTTGCTCATAGATAGCCAATTTTCGATCATACTCACTCATGCGTTCATACAATGTTTTGTATGCCTCAACCAATGGCGGAATGATCATTGAGATGTTCAACGAAAGGTACCCATCCTTACTCTCGTCAACAGCCTCTGGAAAAACGGCTGCAACATTCTGTGCAGAAAATCCAAGCATGGTGCGAGAGTTATGCATTTTTTTTGGATCTTTCCATCGATAAGAAATCCCATGAAGAGCCAAGAGCTTTTCAGCACTACCCTCCACAGGTCTGATATCAGTTTTTAAACGTTGATCTGAACTGATACTAAAGGCAGGCGCATAAATGGCGCCAGGAAAATGCACATAACCACTACCGATTTGACTTTGAATATACAAATTTCCAGTGATTCCATCAGCAATAAAATCCCATAAAGGACCCGAAGTAATGTTACGCAACCCAAGAACTGCAGGCCTACCTGAACCCACAGCAATCACACTTAAGCCTCTATTTCCATCTCCAGGATCAGCGCCAGTATAATTACTTGGCGGAGCAATAGACACAGTCAACCCCAAAGCACGTGTTGCGCCATCGCCACTTGCATTATTAATCCACGCCGCAGGTATCGCCCCCCCTCCCAGGACTGTCAAAGGGTAAGACGGTGACGCTCCTATGCCCACATAGCCATTTGAGGCAATACGTATGCCAGATGTCGCACTTGCATTATAAGGCGCAAGCACGAGTCCTCCTGTATAACCCGAACTATTAAAGATAATCCCTTGATCATGATTGGCAACTAGACCGTTAAAGGCACCACTAGAAAGATTAGGTGCAAGGAGCAATCGATTATTTGTATTTGCTGTTGCCTGGATTGAAAGCCCGTCTGCTTGCGTCACCGTTGTAAAGATCTGAAAAATCGGTCCATTTGTCACCGCTTGAGCCCCAATACCTACACTACCTCCAGTAAAATACACACTACTTGAGGAACCACTCCAGAAATTTGCATCTGAGAGAGTCTGGAAATTCGCATTTATCTGAGAAGCAGAAATGGGACTTCCAGCCGTAAAAGTGATGAGTGCAGCCTTTGCCGGACACACAAGAATCAAGAAACAGAGTGCTTTTCTCATACATTTAAGGGTAACTCTACACTTTTTCACTGTCAACGAAGCTCAGATAAGCCAATAATATGGCACATACAAAAGACGCGGCGCTCGCAACTGAGGCTCGGCAGCAGTCGTTGCTATGAGATACTAAGAGCATCGGGATAGCGTTTCAGAAAATTCATCACTGAAACCAGAGCTTTAGGCGCAGGATCCGGCTGCATGCATAGAATAATCCCAACAAGGCCATAGATGCTTTTAAAAAAAAGAGGCACCTTGACGCCATGCTTTGTACGAAAATGGTGGATCGAGCCACGAAGATCAAAATCGATACTAAATTTCTGATACAGATCCGCATAGATGCCGCGTAAAATATCAATTTTTTGATCTGGTATTTCCATAAGCCAGGTAGCCATAACCTGATCTTCAAAGAAATAGGCGGTTTTTTTCTCAGGACCCAGAGATGTCACGGATCTCATAAGGACCATAGACTCAATTTTCACTGTAGGAGTTGCTATTTGCGCATAATCTGATGCCCTTTGATGCGTCGCAAGATACACCAAGAGCGCCCGCAGCGAACTAGAGGGCAACGTTGTTTGGATAACAAGCTGGATGTCGCGATGAAGCAATGTACCAGATGGGCGGCAAATTTCTGTTCACAGATAGAAGCGTTGCGACAAAAAACAAATCCCAGGCAAACCACCAGCTAAAGGACGCAGAAAAGCACTCCGGACTCTGGATTTTTGCATCATCAAAAAGCTTTTGAAACTGGGACTCATTTTTTATTCCAATCAAGGTCAGGAAAAAACGAGGAAAAGCGTATCCATGATCGCGAATGGGAGCACCTCGACATTCATCATTCGACCGACCAGTGATTCTTAAATGATTTTTCGACTTGTGAAGCGCACTGAGCCATAAAGAAGAAACAACCCCTGATTTTTACGAAGCCTGACTTCTTCTTTAAGCGCAGGATTTTGTCAAAAAAGACGAGGATCACCTACCGCTTGCAAAAGATCTTTTTCTCGATCCAAGGTGCAGTAAGAAGCTGCTAGCTTTTCAAGCTCAGAAGAAAGCGCAAGGGGGCTACCTTTTTCTTCTGATACCATCAGCATGACCATGAGCATCATTTTACTGCAATATAGCGCTTCGATTCCCTGTACGTTATAATGAAGCTATGGGGAACAAAAATATTTGGAACGCCCAGGGGACTGCTTTTGCCATCACCTTCTCTCTGATAATTATCCTTTTTATGCTCTCAGCCCTAGGCCCTACGGGAGGTGATAGCGGAGAACTGCTCGCTGCCATGAGCACAGGAGGCATTGCACACCCCCCCGGATACCCACTTTTCACCATGCTGGGCTTTGTCCTCGGCCCACGCTTGATCAGCGCTTTGCCTGCAGCTATCGGTTGCGGCGGCTTATACCTACTACTCAATGTCCTGGCGCCTGGCTCAGCGCTGATTTTCACACTGATCTATGCTACATCACGTATTTTTGTGCTGTTAGGCACGCAAGTTGAGGTCTTTGCGCTTAATAACTGCATCCTTATCTACTTTCTTTTAAGCTACGTTCAAAAACGTTTTGTGTGGGCTGCTTTTCTTATGGGTCTTGCACTGAGCAACCAACATACGAGCGTTCTGGTGACAGCCCCTATAGCGTGCCAAATCCTCCTTCGATATGGATTTTCATGGCGCTATGTTCTGGCATTTTTCGCTGGCCTTTTACCCTACATCTATCTCCCTATTGCAGCCCAGTACCACCCCTACGTAAGCTGGGGCGATACAGGGACATGGCCAGGTTTTTTGCACCATATTTTAAGACGAGACTATGGCACCTTTTCTCTCGGCATTGGCGGATGGTCAGCTACCATAGCCTGGGGTCATACTATGGCCTGCATCTGGGATCTTGCTTGTGATTTAGGTCCAGTTCTCGTGTTACTCATCTTCCATCAAGGATTTTTCTCTTGGATTCTTGTAGGCTCACTCAGCTTTTTTCTCGCCCTCATGAATCTACCACTTAATGGGCCAATGATTGATGCTGTGCGTGAACGCTTCTGGCTTCAACCGACTCTCCTCATATGCATTGTGGCAGCTCAGAGTTTTAGTAAAAATCGCTCTATCCCACGCTTTGCGCCTCTCATCATGCTCATTTGGACCCTAACTCGCACCATTCCAACACTTGATTTTGACCAGGGACGCGCTTTTATCAGCTATGGCCACGCTATTTTAGACCATCTACCTCAAAAGACCCTGCTATTTGTTCAGGGCGACCATATATCCGGCATACTACTAGCACTCCAACGCATTCAAAACGTCAGGCCTGATGTTGTTATTCTTGATCAGGAGATCCTTAGTCATGAGTGGAGCGTTGACTGGATCCAGAACCACCATCCAGAACTTTTTATTCGAAAATCACTTCAACCAGGAGGCATGACTTTAAGCGACATTGTACACGCTCACCCAAATCGACCAATCTCTCTTATAGGGAATACGATTCAGTGGGACCATTCATTAGAAAAAGACTTTGTCCAAATTCCAGAAGGCCTCAGTGTGCGCATCGTGCCAAAAGCTATGCAGAGTATGACCCTCCCCCTGGCATTCGGCAATTTTCCAGCCCTCGCACTCCGCAAGTACCCCCCTCGCGATTGGAAATGGCGCCTCCTGCACGAATATCTAGCGGCTCGTTATGCAGCGTGCATCCATATGCTCATGCATACGCCTGATACCAAAGGAGCTCTTGAACAACTCCTCAGTCTAGAAAAAGACTTCCCTCATGTAGTGAATGACATACCGCCCTGGCGGCAAGCAACCGCTTATGCGCAAAAAAAAATTACTGACAGCGAGCACAAATAGCGAAGAACTCAAGCGTATGGGTGATGTCAGTATAACCTTTTTTACGAATAGAGTCCTCAAAACCATCAAGCACGCACTCGTGAACACTTTCCACACGATGACATACACGGCACATAACATGATGATGATGGGTCATAGCAAGTTCGAAACGGGCTGTTCCATCCCCAAAATCACAGCGTCTTACAAATCCCAATTTTTCAAAAGAAGCAAGCGAGCGATAGATAGTGACACGATCCAACGAACCCTGAAGATCGATAAAAAGTTGTTCTACCGTATGTGGGCCATGATCATGTGCAAGCACATCTAAAAGCATACGCCTTGTCTTCGTGACATGAAGACCCGCATCCCGCAAAAGCTGCAAAAAATCTTGTTCCATCAAGGACTGCGAATAGCCCGATCAATACATTCTTGAAGAGTTAATCCATAAACTGCACTTAAACGTTCAGACTCTGCACGAGTAATAGACCTGTCGGCATAACCCACCTCAAGCGACTTAAGACGGTCAATGGATATAGCTGATTTTTCAGCTACTTGCTCTAGACTGAAACCTGCCCCTACACGCTTTTCACGCAGCCATGCACCGAACTGCACGTCGGAATCGTAGTCATCGATTGCCATGAGAAAATCCTATACCTTCTGTCTATGAATGATCAGACCATGCGATGGATCATAAGGCGAAACACCCACGGTGACACGATCTCCCACCAAAACTTTGATCTTAAATTTCTTCATTTTACCTGAAAGCCGGGCAGAGATCGTAACCCCATTATCCAAAGCAATCTGATAATTACCACCACCAGTTAAGTCAGAAACCTTACCTTCAATACGAATGAGATCATCTTTAGACAAACGGGGATCCTCCAACTATTATCTATTGCCACGAGGCGGGCGTGAACTTTGATCACCATACCCACCAGTCCGAGGCTCCATAGGCCTCGCTTCATTAACGGTCAAAGGACGTCCCTCAAACTGAGCTCCATGGAATTGCTCAATAGCATGCAACGCTTCCTGATCTGTCGCCATCTCAACAAAGCCAAAACCTTTGCTTCGCTGAGTTTCACGATCAATAATGACACGTGCGGACTGCACCTTACCCACTTGAGCAAAAGTATCAAAAAGGGCCTGATCATCAACAGAAAAAGGCAAATTCCCTACATACAACTTACATCCCATGAAACATCAATCTCCGTACTGTGAAACCTAGCATGCACCTTTTTAAAAGGCGAGACAAAACTTGCTCTCTGAGCAAACTCGAGCTACTCTGGCGCTATGATAATGACAGCCGGCGTGAGTTTGAGTTATGGAAGCCACAAGCTTTTTGAGGATGTAAACATCAAATTTTTGCCTGGGAACTGCTACGGACTCATTGGTGCAAATGGTGCCGGCAAATCAACCTTTCTTAAAATACTTTCAAATGAGAATCAAAGCTATACGGGCTTCGTCAATGTGACGCCTGGCGAAAGAATCTCTTTCCTAAGACAAGACCATTTTTCCTTCGATGATACGCAGGTCCTCCAAGCAGTCATCCTCGGTCAACCCGAACTTGCAGGCATAACGCGCGAAAAAGACGAACTTTACGCCAAAGAAAACTTTACTGAGGCAGACGGCATAAAAGCAGGTGAGCTCGAGGGCCGTTTCGCCGAGCTGCGAGGTTGGGAAGCCGAAAGTGATGCAAGCGTCCTTCTTGCAGGCCTTGGCGTTCCTCATGAATACCACCTGAGACTCATGAAAGATCTCCGCGATACGGACAAACTTAAAGTTCTCCTTGCGCAGGCCTTGTTTGGACAGCCAGACATCCTCCTCCTTGATGAGCCAACAAACCACCTTGATATACGAGCAATCCGCTGGCTCGAAGAATTCCTTATCACGTACGAAAAAACTGTCATTGTTGTTTCCCATGATCGACATTTTCTCAACCAGGTCTGCACCCATATGGCAGACATTGATTTCAACAAGATCCAGCTCTATACAGGAAACTACGAGTTTTGGTTCGAAGCAAGCCAATTAGCACTTAAGCAACAGCAAGAGAAAAAAAAGAAAACAGAAGATAAGGCTGAAGAACTCAAAGCTTTTATAGCGCGATTCAGTGCCAATGCCTCAAAATCACGTCAAGCGACCTCACGGAAAAAGCAGCTTGAAAAGCTCTCCATTGAAAATATTCAACCATCATCACGCAAATACCCATTTGTGAACTTTAAAGCGCAGCGTGAAGCAGGCGATCAACTCCTGCGTGTCGCAAATATCAGCCTCGACCACGAAGGGGTGCCTCTTTTTCAAGATATTTCCTTCACACTTAAAAAAGGCGACAAGGTTGTTTTTTTAGGATCGGAACTTGCAATAACAGGACTATTCCAATGCCTTATGCAAGAAATTGAGCCAAAAACTGGCTCCATCAACTGGGGCATTACAACATCGCGATCCTATTTTCCAAAAGACAACACCCAGTATTTCCTCAATCGCGATGTGACATTGATTGACTGGCTCAGGCAGTACTCAACTGACCAGAATGAAAATTTTATTCGAGGTTTTTTGGGCAGAATGCTCTTCTCAGGCGATGAGGCAATGAAAAAAACGACGGTACTCTCAGGAGGAGAGCGCGTCCGCTGCATGCTCTCACGCATGATGCTCAGCGAGGCAAATGTCCTTATTCTAGACGGACCTACGAATCATCTAGACCTCGAATCGATCACTGCAGTCAATTCTGGACTGACAAAATTCAATGGGACCATCCTATTCTCGTCGCATGACCAAGAGTTCATCCGCACTATAGCTAATCGCGTTATCTTTATCGACCCATCAGGCATCAAAGATTTTGATCACGGCTATGACGAGTACCTGACCAAAGAAGTCAAGGTTTAATCCCTAAAGATTATCACCAACACTTATGCTACCATCCCTATGAGGGGTGTGTGGTATATGAGTGATCAAAAAGAAGCAAGCCAAGAAGAACGAGCAGCCATACCAGTTGTTTTTGTTGGGATTGACGACGTATGCAAGCAATTCGTAGATGCATACTTTGGTAGCCTCGGACTTTCTATTGAAATTACAGACATAACCACATCTGACGCTTTCGAAAAGATTATGTTCGAAGACCCAAAACCCCAGGCCCAAGCGGCTTTTTGCGGTTCAGAGATCACAGGTCTCGAAGTTGCCGAAATTGCGCAGATGACGCGAGGAGCCTTTCCTGAAAGCGGCATCTTTTACCTCTCCTCTCAACGAGCCGGTTTTGACCAAAAATTCCTACAAAAACAGGGGTTTACTGATGCCTTTCTTATCCCATTTGATAAAAGTGTTGCACACGAAGCCTTTGAAGAAAAAATTAATACAGGAAAAAAAGTCTATCGCTCCATCAGCCTAGTCGATGTCAACCCTGATGACGAGATAGCTTTTGATCTCTACATGTTCATGCCCATGAATAAAAAACACGTCAAAATGGTCGCAGCTGGCAACTCTATCAGCGAAGACCAATACAAAAGACTGAATAATTATGGCCATAACTCTGTTTTTGTGGATGCAAAAGAGCTCGGTAGCTTTTACGAATACACAGCCGAAAAACTCAAGAATGTCGCTGAAGATAACGCAACCATGAGCGAAACTGAGCGGCGCCAGAAGGCACAAAAAGCAGTGCGGTCTGTTTTTTCTCGCCTCTTTAGCACCAATACCAAAGGCGCAAATTTCACAGAAGGTAAACAAATAGCAGAAGATTTGCGAGGCATTGTCAAAAGCTTTTTAGGAAAAGTAGACAAAGAGGGCTACTATGGCAAACTCACACGCCAACTAGGAGATACAAACAACTCCTACTCCCACGCAACCAACGTCTCAACCTATGGCGCTCTCTTTGCCGTAGGTCTTGGGATAGGTAATCCTGAAGAAATTGCCATGGCAGGCCTCCTGCATGATCTCGGCGAAATCGAACTTCCACCCGACATTGTTGGTAAACCTTACGCGGAACTAGACGCAAAAGGCAAAGCTGCCTACGAAAAACACCCTGAAACATCGATTAAAATTATTCAAGAAAGACGACTTATATGTCCCGATATCGTACAAAGGATCATCATTCAACACCATGAAAGATTCAATGGATCGGGCTATCCTCGAGGCCTTTTTGGAAACGGTATTCTGAAAGAAGCGCAGATCCTCGCTATCGCTGACGAATTTGATGAAGCAACACGGTGGGTAGCAGGCAGACCAAGCCTCGGACCACGAGAAGCCCTCGAATCATTGAAAGCAACATTTACGCATGATCCAAATCTCGTCGGAGAACTTTTGTTCCTCTTCCGTTAAGCAGTGTTTTCTGTGCTAATTTCTATATGAAATATGCCAGCTGGAGTCTGAAATGGCAGTACGAAAACTTGCGCTGCACCCAGATGCCTTGTATGGATATTCTTTCCACGAACCACTGTTGGAATAGCTCGCTGCAACGAGTACCCTTGACTATTAAGAACTGTCTTCACAGTACCATAAATAATATTCAAAAGTTCTCCCGCACCACTTTCTACATCCTCATTCATTTCAGTAAATGTCTCGCCCACCATATTACCCATAAGCGTCAAAAAAAGAGCCTCAGGGAAACATAATGTAAAATTTCCAATAAAACTTGTACTTGTCACGCCTATGACGCCAGCAATATCCACTACCATGGAATTTTCTTTTGCAGGATCAGAACCCTTAATAAAAGGCTTTTCCGGAGTAGAATCAATCTTACACTGAACTTTCAATGTATTTAACGTACCTTCAATAAAAGGCTTGATAAAATTCTTATCAATTTTTTCCATAAATCCACTACTCCTTCATAGCTTAAAAAGCTCTTCAAAGACCTATCGGTACATCTTCTAAAAAGTAAAATAAATATCCACCGCAGACTCCTTATGCCTTCACAGCACACTGCCGATACCACAAGGAGGAAGGACACTTTATTTCGTGCAGCGTTATTTGCAAAATAAAAAAATATGCGTCATTACAGACTCAGACGCCCTCCTTCTAGAGATAAAAGAAATCTTGCTCGAACAAGACTCCCAGGCTTTTTTATTTACATCCCCATACAAAGCACTCGAAGAAATCGAAACCATTCATCCTGATGTGATTATTTTAGACATAACTATACCAGGAATAAAAGGAATCGATATCATTAATGCTACAAGAACCAAATCGCAAGTGTGCAAAGACACGCCCATACTCATTCTAACACCGCAGTCTGATACGGACCTGGTGACACAATCTCTACTTGCCGGCGCCGATGGATTCTGCACGAAAATACAAGCGCGCGACCTTCTTTGCATATCTATTTACGCGCTCATCCGCTCTCAAATAAAATACGAAGAGCTTTTGCGATACAGACAAAATATTACCATGAAATCAATTATAGGCACATATAAACATGAATTTAATAATATCCTTGCTATACTCTACGGAAAAATGCGAAAGATTGAAAAAATATTCCCAGAAACAAAGGGGCATGAATCGTGCGTCTCTGTCCTGAATAACCTAGCGCGCTTTGAAGAAACACTCAAAACACTCGACAAACTCCAAGAGTACAAAGAAGAATCCTACGCAAACGAATCAAGCATACTTCAACTGAAGGAAAAAAATGAAAAAAAATAAATATTATCTTATTTATGTTGATGATAATCTTGAAACTGATATTTTTGAAGACATATGTAAAAAGTACGAACTCGAGCCATTTTTTAGCACTTCTGTTCATGAAACAGTCGATTTTATTAATAAAAATAAAAGCAAGATTGCAGTTATATTTAGCGACTACAAGATGCCTGAATGCAACGGATTTAAATTTCGAGAAGAAGTCATTGGCATTCAAAAAAACATACCTTTCTTTATTGCTTCAGGCTACATTGATCAAGAAATGACTCTTGTTGGACTCGAGCTTAAGATTAGCGGATTTATACAAAAACCAATGCATATAGAAAAAATCGAACTTGTCGCAAAAAAAGAAATCACGCAAAAAATTGCTGATCTTGACGAAGACAGCGAGCTTCTCATGTCTTTTATTGAAGAAGCATCAGCAAACGTTGAGACCGTCGAAGAACTCGCCCTTGATCTTGAAAATGACCCAGAAGACATGAATGCTATCAATAAATGTTTTGGGATCATCCATACCATTAAAGGCGGAAGTGGTTTTTTTGAACCGAAGACTCTCTATAAGTTCGCACATTCATTTGAAGAAATTTTAAAAAAAATACAAAAAAAAGAAATGCCTGTCACAGCAGGCGTTGTTTCAGCCCTTTTCTTTGGATTTGATACTATCAAAGTGATGCTCAAAGAGCTCAAAACAGACACCCATACCCATCACGACAACGATGCTCTCATGGAAGAACTCTCTAAGAAAATAGAAATAAAAAAACAGGAAGTACCTTCAGAATCAAAAGAAGCAGAAAAAATCACAAAACCAATCGACACTCAAAAAAAACAACCTGACGATATTAAAGTCTCAGTCAAAGCTCCTGGCATCAACCTAATAGTGCGCCACTACCATATTTAATGGCTATAGAACACAGATCCCGACCCCAAGGAAGAGAAATTTTTCTCTTCCCGTCTTTTTCTTTGATAGATTGGAGATTATGGACGGAGGATTAGGAGGC
>CAIUGE010000107.1 GCA_903898645.1 Oligoflexia bacterium
CATCTTGAGCCAAAGCGCAGGATCCATAGACGCGACTTGCTCCACATAACGCGCAATGTCTTCACGAGACGTCAGCTCAGTATTAAATCCCCACAACCCAACGATCGCTTGAACAAGAGCACTTTGACCTTGAATACGCCAAACCATATCTACAAGTGAAGGAAAGCGCTTATGCGCCGCACCAAAAAAACGAAACAGTGGAGATGAAACTGGTCCCAAAAGCATCTCCAGCGGCCTTTGCGCTGTGCCATTTGCTAATACCATATGACTGACGAAATCCGGCCTTTGGCGATAGATCTCAAGAACTACACTGACCCCCATGCTGTGGCCCAAGAAACATGCCCGTTCAATAGCAAGCTTATCTAGCACAGCCAAAACATCAGCCGCAAGACTCTCAATAGTCATTGTCTCAGGATGAGGCCTGCCTGAACGATTATGCCCACGGTAGTCGCACCAGATTGTTTTGTAAGATGAACTGAGCGCCTCAATCTGGTAGGTCCAATGAAGTGATGAACACATGAGACCATAGCAAAAAACAAGAGGTAGCCCTTCACCTTCAACGCTATAAAAGAGCTCAACCCCATCATTTCCTGGCACAAAACCTGTTATCTCAGATTGTGCCTGTCCCCGTGAGCGCGATCCCCGTACGCGCATTATGCATACCGAACAGACATGACTGTGTAATGCACCTGCCCTTTTGGCGCCTGTACAATTGCCTCATCACCTTCCGTCTTGCCGATCAGAGCGCGCGCAATTGGTGAACTAATACCTACTTTACCTGCTTTGATATCGGCCTCATCAACGCCCACAATACTATAGGTAACACATTTGCCTGATTCCTCTTCAAGCTCAACAGTTGCACCAAAAACAATTTTCTCGGATCGAATCGATTTCGGATCAATCACCTGCGCACGTGCAAGTTTTCCATTAATATCCTGGATACGGCCCTCAATAAATCCTTGTCGCTCTTTTGCCGCTGAATAATCAGCGTTCTCAGACAAATCTCCATGCCCCCGAGCTATCTCAATTGCCTTGACGACAGACGGCCGCTCAACTGTCATCAATCGCCGCAACTCCTCATCAAGCATTTTTTTACCAAGTACTGTCATCGGAACCTTATCGCTCATTCTGAACCTCCTTTTTTTGCAAAGAGACGTTCAGCCGCCTCTCTAGAACCTTTTGCATGACTTTGTCTTGATCCAGGCCGAAACCAGTCACAAAAATTTGCCTTCTCCTTGTCAATCACCCGTTCTGCGCTCATCTCCCGGCATGCACCAGCTGCAGACGGGTCGTAGAATGTACAATTGAGGCACACGCGTGTATCCCGTCCACACTGAGGACATACATCATGCCGTAAAAATGCCTCAAGACTACTATACTGACAGTGCCAACAGTGCATATATGCCTCTAAAATAAAATACCAAACTGTAAACTCATCGGCCGCTGAGGATGAGCTTGGTTATAGACGTTAACCGCACCCTGCAAATGCTGGTTATTCAGCCGGTTTCGGACGAAAGTATATAAGAATGCGTTCACAGTCACAAGGGCTCCCCCATAAAAGATGGGCGCCTGAAAGTCACTTGGTCCCATCATTGAACCAATCAGCATAAGCCCAATGCCTGCAGTCTCCCAATACACAAGAGATTTCGCCTGCCGCCGACCCTCATCATAGGCATCAAAAAAAGGCTGCACCTCAGGTATATCAAGCATCTTTTCACGAAGACGAACTGCATCAAAATCAACAGCTGAATCGCATTCAAACCGCACCCCTCCCTGCTCAACAAAACGCTGGCACTGCGGCATCTCTATAAAATGACTCTGCTCAATGAACATAGACTTACCTTGTTCAGAGGAGAAATGCGAAGTCTCAGCCACACCGCTATGCAGGAGGAAAAAAAACAAAAACATCACCGCGAGAGTAGCAAACATAGTTAAAATCTGCGACCATCTAGCAATGATTTTTTTCTGCCTAGCACTCTACATGATGACCACACTTACCTCGATGGCCTTCATGAACTGTGCTGCAGGTCTTTTGGCAATTATCCTCCTGCGAGAAAAACCAATCTCCCGCATGCCCCTCTATACCTGGAGCTCCGTTATCCTTGCCGCCGCATGCCTGATCAGTTTAGTTTGGAATCACTTTAACCCCCCTTATGGAAAACCCGCTCCTCTCGGGGAGATTGCAAAGACCTGGTACCTATTCTGGCCCCTCCTCTTGATGCGGGGATTTGATCGGCTCGACGAACAAGACTTCCTCAAACTCAAGCAGATCTTTCTATTTTTCTTCGGCGGCATAGCAATTGTTGGAATTGTACAATTTTTCACTGGCTGGGTGAGGCCCCAAGGCATTCCTGATACGCACTTCTTCCACGCAACAGTTTTCCTAGGCCACCATCTCACAGCAGCAAGCGTCTTCATCTTCCCTTTTTTCATGCTTTTCGAACAAAATATACTCCCGGAACTTCAAAGGCGCCTTCTTCTTGTCCTTGGCTTTTTACTCCTGATGCTTGGTTTTTCCAGGACACTCTGGGTTGCTCTCCCTTTTGGCATTCTTGCACGCTCTTGGCGTACTGGCTGGCTCTTCTTCCCTCTTGGACTGACGCTCTTTCTCCCCATTGTCCAGCATCGACTGATTGATCGCATTGGTCACCATGAACGTTTTGATCTTTGGGAAACGCACAAAGTACTTTTCATGCAAAGCCCTCTTGTGGGCACAGGCCTCAGGCATAACCACACGCTCTCTGGTATCTACCTGCAACAAAAGCTTGGCCAGCTCCATGTCTTCGGTGGCCATGCGCACAATATGCTCCTTGATATGGCTTCAGGTACTGGTATCTTAGGACTTATCTCATGGCTCTGCTGGAACATCGTTGTCGCACTTCTTTTTTGGCGTCATTCTAAGCCAATTTTTTGGGCCTTTGTTGTTTTCCATATCAATGGCCTCACACAGGTAAATTTTTGGGACGGCAAGGTGCAGCACCAACTTGCTCTTGCCATTGCCCTTGCACAACGAAAACGCGCTATTTCATGAAACGCATTTTAATCGATACACGCATGATTGGACCCACAGGCCACGGGATCGCAACATTTACCAAAGCATGCCTCCATGTGCTCAACCAAAGCCCCCAGTTCGACGTCATAGAGGTGCGAACAAAAACGCCCTTCCTCCATCCAAAAGAACTCCTGGATCTACCAAAAGAAATAGCCTCCGTACGCCCAGATTTGTACTTCTCCCCATCATTTGCAAGTTTGAGAGCGCCCTTGCCTTGCCCACACGCACTCGTGCTCCATGACCTTATTCATTTGCATAGCCACAACCTTTTTCACCATGCGTACTACCGTCTTGTCGTGCGCCCATTTGCACAAAAAGGCTTTTTAGCAACTGTTTCTGAAACATCAAAAAAACAGCTCATGCAATTTATTGGCAAAGAGGCAACAGTCCTTGGCAATCAGGTCAATCTCATTCCAGGCAAATTACCCCCCTATCTCACGCACCGAAAATTCTTCTTAACGCTTTCAAGCACCAAACCACACAAAAATCTTAAAGCTCTTCTTGCCGCCTATGCTCATTATCGAGCACGATCCTTACGACCCTACCCACTTGTCCTGAGCTGCGCTGTCTCTCAGGAAGGCGTCCTCCACCATCCCCATGCACACGAACTGCTTGCGCATGCAGCATGTCTCATCACGCCATCTCTTGAAGAAGGATTTAGCCTTCCTCCTCCTGAAGCGCTCCTTGCAGGCACACCTGTTTTAGTATCACCTATCCCAGCGCATAAAGAAATCCTCCACGACCTAGATGGCGTCCATTTTTTAGATGCCAATTGGCCAGAAGCACTTAAATGCGCCGAAAATTTCGCACCTCCTCCACAAGCAACGCAAGATGCAATTCAAGCACGCTTCGGCTATGAGCCTTTTCGCAATAAACTGATCGCTTTTTTAGAACAGGCTTTTTTATGAAGATTGCCTTTGTCCACGATTGGCTAACAGGGATGCGCGGTGGAGAGCGTGTTTTAGAAGCACTTATTGAAGGCGCACTACCCTTTGATCCACGCCCTGAAATTTATACACTATTTTCAGAAAAACAAAATCTATCACCTTTCTTACAATCATTCCCTATTCATACCAGCTGGCTCCAAAAAGCTCGCTCCAAGTATCAATCACTTCTGCCCCTTATGCCATGGGCGATTGAATCTCTCACGATCCCACACGATGTAGACCTTATTATTTCCTCCTCCCATTGTGTTGCCAAGGGCATCAGACACCATGCTCCACATATCAGCTATATCCATGCGCCGATGCGCTACATGTGGGATCGTTTTGACGAGTACTTCCCTTCCTACCCTCTACGGGCTGTAGGGCAACTTTTTCGGCCATTTTTACAAAAATGGGACTACGGCGTTAGTCAAAAACCGAACGCTTTGTATGCAAATAGCCATTTTATTGCCGAAAAAATCATGCAAGCATATGGGCGAACAAGCGAAGTACTTCACCCTTTTGTCGATCTTCATCGTTTTGAAGGGCCCCGAACACCATCCTCGTCTTACCTGATGGTAGGAGCCGCAGTCCCCTATAAACGTGTTGATCTTGCTATTAACGCCTGTACAGCGCTCAACATCCAGCTCGAAATCATTGGCAAAAACTATGAACCGTGGATACGCCATGCAGGTCCTACAATTCAATTCTTAGGTCAACTCAGCGATGAGGCTGTGAGCCACAAAATGCGCACATGCCGAGCGCTCCTTTTCCCTGGCAAAGAAGACTTTGGTATCACACCACTTGAATCCCTCGCCTCAGGCACCCCCGTAATTGCATTTTCCGCAGGCGGCGCATGTGAAACAATCACAGAAAATACTGGCGTTTTCTTCTCCACTCAAAGTACACAATCCTTAATGGACGCCATTAGTCGTATGGAAGTGACAACTTTTGACCCCAATGTGTGCAGAAAACAGGCTGCACGCTTCAGTCGAGATATTTTTTTAAAAAAATGGCAGCATATCCTTGCTAGCTGGGTAAAAAAAACGCTAGCATAGATACAGGAATTACGACTTGCAAGGGGGGATCTGCATGTCGATCGTTGTATTTAGTAGTGCACTTGCACAAAAAGCACGCACGCTTCTGCATGGCGGACAAGCGGGCAAAGCACATAAGATATACCTCAAGCTTCTTGAGTTACATCCCTTGTCGCCTGCCTACTGGTTTCAAAAGGGATATGCAGAACAATTGCTCGGAGAAGCAGGCCAGGCCACGTCTTCCTACAGACGCGTCCTCCACATTGCACCCAAACATCCTGAGGTTTGGAATAATCTTGCCATTGCTTATAGTGATCTTGGATATACTAAGGCGGCTATCAAGGCGTACAAAAAAGCAATTTCTCTTGGAATTGAGCAAAACGATAACTGCAAAGAAGCTGTTTTTAATTTGATTGCTACCTACGAGCAGATTGGGTGCCCTCGGGACGCTCTTGCCATTTTAGACACTTTTCTCAACTCCTGCCCAGACCCTTCACAAGAAACACTCAATTATAAACGGGCGCTCCTGCGAAAATGCAATATACGCCTTGTACCGCAGCATATTGAAGCATCATTCTTCACAGTAAATAGTCCTTAGTACATCGCCAGCAAGGCCTGAGTCCGTCTGGCAACATCAGCAATCTGAATGGACCCGAGCCGACGGAAGCTGAAATCTTCGACAGTAAAACTTGAAATAACACTTCCCTGAATAAGAGCACGACGCAACGTATCAATTGTTATATCATGCTTATGCAGGCTCGCAAAAAAGCCACCCGCAAAGCTATCTCCAGCACCAGTTGGATCAACAACAGCATCCACAAGGTAGGCTGGCACAAAAAGGACCGAATCCTGATAAAAGAGCATAGCTCCATACTCACCGCGCTTGACAATGACAATGGATGGACCCAAATACTGAATCGCCTTTGCTGCCTGACGTAAGGATCCCTTTCCAGTCAAAGCAAAAACTTCTTGTTCATTGAAACACACGATGTCAACCCGCGCCAAAAGCGCTTCCAACTCAGGCCGCTTACTTGCAATCCAGTAATTCATGCTGTCACACATGATCAGACCAGGCGCTTGAACCTGATCGATAACCCGCATCTGCAAAACAGGATCAATATTTGCTAAAAAAACTGCGGTCGCTGCTTTCTGTGTCGGTGAAAGCTGCGGGTCAAAATCAGCTAAAACGTTCAGCTCCGTCTGATGCGTCCTTGCCTCCTGGAGCCGCCCATCATAGGAACCCTCCCAATGGAAGGTTTTACCCTCCATTACCTGGATACCATTAGTCCCAATACCCCTTGACCTCAGCCAAGCGAGATGCTCTGCTGGAAAATCGCTCCCAACAACACCCACAATGTCCAGCGGTTCAGTCAAGGATGCTGCAATAGCAAAGTAATTAAGGGACCCCCCTAACACATTATCTACTTTTCCAGAAGGGGTTGTCACAGTATCAAACGCAAGAGAGCCTACGGCAAGAAGCATAGAGGCCTGTGTGCCACAGATTAAGAATGAATACGAGTTTATTCATATTGACTTTATGCATCAAAAATGACATCATGAGTCATTATTTGATATATGACTATTGCAGCTATTTTGACTGCCTGTATTGATCCTCATTCCAAAAAAGCTTATGAGTCTCACTATGAACGAACGACTAAACAACAATACCCTCTGCAGCTAACTATTGAAAACCTGCTCCCTGATGAAACGTATGAAACTGCTTTCCCTGATGGAACTTACAAAAGCATCAAAGCCCCTATCCATCTGAAAGCAGGCCTCTGTCTTGAAACGCCAGACAAGACTACACCTGAATGTTCTCGAGTCGACAAAACAATACACAGTGGCACACAAATAACGACAGAAATCCCTGTAGGAGAACTGATAGCCCTCTACCGCAAAGGTAATGGCCGAGCACAGTTTCGCTTCTATGCCAGCAACCAACACTTCCCTAACTGGAAAACATGCGATGCACCTAACGACACAATCAGCCTGATAGACCCCTCATCCCCACAAAGATGGAAAGTGCGCGTTATAAAACATAGAGTCGCTGTTACCAAGCACCGAAACCTGCAAGATCTCCTTTACAGCAGAATACCCGTGAGAGCCGACGAAATACCTTGGACCCAAGGCTATGATTGCGAAATCCTCTCTGACTAAAATAGCGACACAAATGGCGCCAGTAAAGCTCAGGCTCATATTCGCGTCACCTAGCACGCCCCTGCTCTTCCAAAGCTAAAGATGCGCATCATAAGATATCGATATCACGCAACCTCCTGGATCCCACGATCTTCTCCAACTCCATCTGACTAGCAAGACTCTTCACTCCTTGAAGCTCGTGTGAGTAATTGTCCATCTGGAACGTGGATCTGCATTGACGAAATACAAAAACTACCAGCATTGCTCAACGAAGTTCATCGCTTCATAGAAAAACGGCAATTTGCTCTTGGCAAGACGTGCAATTATCAGACGCCTTACAGCCTCGATTTTGCACTGAGATGGAGCAGCCTGCCTTTGGCAGCTCTTCGTCCCGAGGGAGCGCTCGACACTTTGTCTGCTTACGTTGAAACCTTTTTACAACAATTGCACCAAGATGCACGGTTTTACCTAAAAGTGGATCTCCCTAGGATCATGCTGGACAGGGCGGTGCACCACCTCCAGCATTTTCCAAGCTTGCTCAAGAGACGCAAGCCCAAAGCCCACAGTTACCCATTGAGGCTTTTTTAGAGAATTCGGACAAAGACAAAGTCGATCATCCACCAAAAGACACCGAGCTTCCTGATCAATAGCGATGCGGCTTTTTTCTATACCATCACCTTCACAGAAAGACTGAGGATGAAGACCTAATCGGCGAGAATGCTCCTCAACAAAAGCATCTGACAATTCCCAAACAACATGACGAGGCCTTTGATTGATTGCCCAAAAAGCAATTGCTGCGAGAAAAAAAGAAAGCGCAATTAATGCCGCGAAATGCCTGATGTGCGTGTGATCTGGACTGTTGTACGATGCAAGACGCTTCGCACAAGCGATGAGAGTGCGATAAGGCTTCCAGTTATAAGTACACAGTACAGAATGGATTCGACGAAAACACTGCCTCGCTGATTCACATTTATCTCCCATAGCACCACTCAAGCCGCCAACGCCTTTTTTTTAACATACGCGCACATGCTGAAAGCTTTTTTTCAACGACTCTAAAATAAAACTTCTCTGGCATACTAGACCAGTACAATACCCCTGGCCCACAAGGGTCTGGGGGCAATCGCTTATACCCTAAAGATGGCAGCGGTAATAATGAACTTTTCAGTAACCAAGGCACTTGATGCAATAGCTCCCATTTTTTTATAAGTGCATCCTGTAAAAATACCATAACAGGGAGTCCCGCACTAAGAGTACCTTCTAAGGCGCAGTTTGCAAGCTTGGCCGCAATCAAGGCTACATTAAGCTCTTCAATCCGTTCCACTGTCTGGCGAAAAAACTGCGCTTCCTTACCTACCGAACGATCAAGCTCAAGCTGATGGACGCTCAAGCGCCCATCAGCAATAGTACTATTAACCAAAGCTGCCCAAGCCAAAAGCATAACGCTCAAACAAACTGCCAACCCAGCAGCCATTACCAGGAAGCATCCTCAAGTCGAGGAAGTTGTATGGTGTAAAGCCGTTTGCCACACGACCTTGACTCTTCAAGAGGTTGATGATGGTCTGAAAAACCAGCACGACTTCGCTTGGCATGCACTTTTAAGAAAACTGCGCGCTCGCAGGCAGCCTCCTGGTACAATTGACACCAAAGCCATGCAGCTCCAAAACCCAAAATCAATAAGCATGGCAGGATAATCATACATTCGACCAACGCCTGACCATTACTGCGCAAATGTGATGCCACTATGGATACGCTTCCCCGCTATTTGGATCTTCTCTCTGATCCTACTGCCAAGAGTCGTTACCGCAGCAATCGCAAGAATAGAAACAAGGACCAAAATGGTTAAATACTCGGTCAGACCCTGACCTGATTGATTACGCATACTCTCAAGCTATGAAAGATCTAGGCCAAGAATAAGGGCAAAACCCCTCTTATGAACGATCGTGCTGTTCACAAAGACGACTAGGAGATTGGTTTTCAGACTGCTTCGGTACGTAACCAATTCATAAAAAGAATGATAGCCTGCTGTCTTTCAGGCGAGACGTTAACGAATTCAAGACCACATCCAGGCTGCCGACCATTATCAGATTGTACTCGCACCCAACGACAGATCGCCTCACCTTCCAAATGAGGCATAAAAGCTGACTGAATACGAAAATAGATACGCTCTTCGACCTGGAGGGGTACATTTTCGATGAACATGCCTCCCATCCCCATATTGGTCACAGTAAAAACGCCATGGGTTCTCACAGAAACTTTGACTGTTGCATATACACGATCAATTCGTGGGAATTCTCTTTCTACCGTGAGCCTTTCTATACATGCCGTCAGTGCATGCCGAGAAAAAGGTTTTTCAAAAACTGCTTCAGCACCAAGGGCATAAGCATCACTCAAACACATATCCGGCATGTAACTCACAAGCAATATCCACCGATCAGCGCAGCCTCTTAAATCCCGGATATAGCCTTTCATCAACTCATCATAATCAGCTGCTACCACAAGGACATCGGCATGCCCCTCGACAAGAGCAAAAGACTTTTTTTGAAATTCATAGATCAGCGCTTCCTTGAAATCAGGATCCCGCTCATAGAGACGAACTGTTACTGCCATTTAGGCAACCTCAGCACAAAAGTTGTATGGGGAGCTGTGGTCTCAATGTAAAAATAGCCCTTATGAGCTTCAAGGATCTTTTTCGAAAGATGAAGTCCAAGCCCCGTCCCAACACCTCTCGCCTTCGTCGTAAAAAAAGGCTGAAAAAGTTTTGCCGCAACTACAGGATCGATTCCAGTACCAGAGTCAACAATATGCAATCTAACAAATGCCTCCTCTTCCACAATCTCAAGCCTCACAAAGGGCAACTCATGCGTCGCTATAGCATCAAGCGCATTATGGACACAATTAACAATCACCTGAGTGATTTGCGCGCCGCGACACTCTATCTCAAGGTCGTCATGCTCCGGCGAAGCAATGCTCATACCAGTAGCCCGCAACTTAGGTGACACCATAAAAAGAGCATCCTCAATAATGGTCCGCAAAGAAATGGCGGTCATAGGGTCATAGCGAGAGTCCCTTGAAAAGGATTTGACTCCATGCACTATTTTTGCAATCCTTAAAACCGTTTTTTCAATCTTTTCTGTGACCATCTGGATACGGGCATCTGGCAAGGGCTTTTCATGCACCATTTCTCCCAATTGGCCTGCCAGCATATGAATCACAGCAAGCGGGTTATTTATTTCATGCATAATTCCAGCAGTCATTTCGCCAAGCGCAATCAGCTTATTGATCTGCATACTCTTTTCATCATCAATATTTTCTGAGTCCACATAGAGCTTCTCGGAAAGAACAACCCATCCAAAGAGAAAAAGATTGAATAACGCTGCGCGCTTTTTCCATACTGGAAGGTATGCAGTCTTCCGAAAGGCCTCGTCAGAAAATTTATATCTACAACAGAAAAGAGATAAAGTTCTTCCTTCTGATGATTAGTATTCTTGCCTTTTTCACTTTTACTCTAGGTGTCCACTACGCCAAACGTTTGGCACATAAAGAAGATGCAAAAAATGAGATCTCCAAGGCCCTCATTGATACTGTCAGCGACCAGCTACCCCGTAATCAGGACATGAATGACTTGCCAAAATCAGCCGAGATCGAACGCGACGACGCAATCAGTCAAGAACTCCACCATGAAGTCACCCGCGCAGGCCTCCATCTCGATGCACCCAAAGCAACCGTATTACCGGCTGATACAAAGAGTAAAAAAAGTAGTTACTTCCTTCAACTGGGATCCTACCAAAGTCAGCAGGAAGCAGAAAACGCTGAAAAAAAACTACTTGAGCAGAAAAAAACACTCATCGAAAATGCCTTTGCTATAGAAAAAGTAACCATTACAGATAAAGGCATCTGGTACAGACTCTACTATACTGGCCTTGAAAGCAAAGAAGCTGCAGAAAAAATGCGTGACATTATCCAAAAAAACGCACTTATTATGAAAAACTCTAAGTGAAGAAAAATGCAGGCTTTACCCTTATAGAGCTCATGATAGCAGGCAGCATTATGGCACTCATGCTCTCGAGCATGATCAGCATGTACACCTTCATGAACAAAAACAATGCCCGTCTGCTTGCACTCAATGATCTGCAAAATCTTGTAAATTCAGTCTACGGCGTCCTGAGCAATGAAGCCGTCTGCAGCATCACTTTTGGTGGCCTCACATATGACCCAAACAACCTTCCAAAAAAAATTCCAAGCCTCATCATTGGTAACACCACCTATGCGCCAGGCTCAAGCTATGGAGCTCTAACCATCGACTCTCTCCAATGGACTCCAGGCGACACTCCTTTGGGGGTCATCGCAGTCACGCCAGCCATCATCACCACACATCTAGCAAATCTCAGCATCAACGTAACTGCCAATGGACTCAGTTTTGCCCGTCAAATGAGCTTTATTGTCGGTATCGACCCAAGCAATACCGTACGCATCTGCTTTACAACCATTGACCGCACTGCCGCATGTGCCCAACTTGGCGGCACCATGACCGCAGGACGCTGCCAGATCACACTCCCCATCACATCGAGCCTGACCGTAGGAACTGACTGCTCACCTAACGGCACTCAAACCTACGTGGATCACGTAGGCATCTTCGTCTGCAGCCAAGGCCTATGGGAACTCATGAAAGCAACCCTGTCTCAGTGAGAATACGGGAATAGCTTGGCAATAAACTTGAGCTGATTCTCAAAAAACGCAGTCGTATGTGTCAGAGAACCAGGCTCTTTACATGCATCAGAAGGATTTGCCCTAATGATATTTGAATAGAAAAATGCAAAAAAAAGCACACCTCACCTTTTCATCGATGCTTGCTGAGCCCACTAGGGCTTCTCGGATAAAACACCCCCGCCAAAGAGAACAATATTAAATAGTGTGGCGCGCCACCGCATGCGCCCAACTTGGCCGAACTATAACCGCAGAGTGCTGCCAGATCATATTCTTCATCACATGAGATCGCAAAAACTGACTCCTCACCTAACCGCACTCAAACCTCTGTGGATCACGCAGGCATGCTTATCTGGAGCTAACTATGGGAGTTGATGAAAGCATGAAGGGCGCATCGAGTCACTTTGAGCGGCACCTCCTGAGTCAGCCATTCATAATAGCTAGCGCTATGCGTCACCGTTTTTAGAAAAACTTTCTCTGCATGCTATATATTCATAATACGAATCACATTCAAGACTAGTGCTCAATCAACTATTCACAATAGTCTAATTAATTTTATTTAAATAATCCTAAAATATATTCTCTCTGCCGATCGAAAAAAACAGACGTATGGGTAATCTCACCGGGCTCTTCTTCAGTGTGGACTAACTCATGCGTCATCGTATTTATCCATTGAGCTTTAATGCTACTTGGAATTATTCCGTTATTATAGGAATAACAATAATAATGAAATAATTCAGAAAGAACGTTTATATTTATCGATCGAATTCCTTGAGACGCACTTGCTATGGTTGAAGGTGAAGTTCCAAAAAACCCAATACTTATATCGTTAACGCCAATTTTCTTTGCAAGAAGATCAAGAAATATCCTTAACTGCAATGCACAGTGAGCTATGTTTCCATGTGTCGATCGAAATTGTTTATCTAATTCAGACAAATCGTTCCCAAAATATGTTTTCGAGGTTTCATGAAATTCTTTCTTTGATATGATAAGTTTTTTTTGAATATCTCTTGCATGAGCCTCTTTTTTTTCATAGTTACGAACTTCTTCTGCAAACGGAACTGCTATATGAAAAAAAGAATTGGACATAAAATTATCAGCACCACTTGGCCCCCTGTCAAAGAATTTAGTAAAAACACCATGAATATCAATATCTTTATTTTCTTTTAATAAATTTATAATATCAAGATATGTGTTACCAGCAAGCCCTCGAATAGGGGTTCCTATCTTCTGTTGAATTAGTTCTTTTTTATGATCTTTTTTAAAAATAGAGACTAACTTGTTATCAGACAAATCATTCGCGCTATTTCTGCTTATTTCAAATTTCTTTTTATAAAAAAAGTCGTGTCCAAATGCCGATAGCACGTCTGGCACAGATATATCCCAAGAGTCTATTGTCTCAAACCTACGACGCAAATGCGCAAGCACCGCGCTTCGAATAGTTTTTCGAAGCAAATCTTTAACCTCTTGCGCATAAATAAAACCAGTTCTTCCAGAATTTTGACTGAAATTTGCATCTTTAATCTCCACACTCACTGGACCAAGCATATTAGAAAATGCATCAATTTCATCAAGATCAACCAATTCGTCGAAATAGTGCATGATTCCATCAGGCAAAGGGTTACCGTTATATACAACTTGATTGCCTTGATTTTCGAGTAAATGGAAATTTGCTTTTTCTTCTTCATGATCCTTTAAATAAATAGTGCGCGCATCTAAAATGGAATTATCTTGTATTGAAAAATCTTTGCCATCAATAACCATTCTCCCTTTAAAGACTTTCGATTTTGATAAAAACTCTTGTTTTATTTTTTCTGCATCTAAATAATTATATTTCTTGATCGTCTTTGCCGTAATAGTAGTTCCATGCGGGTAATTTCCTTGTACGGTTTCTGTATGAATATCTATACCTGACTTTGTCTTTTTCAGAAAAATTCTTATCATTTCAGAATCCGATGATTTTGATTCTATAACAATTTCATCAAATTGCTGAAAGAGAGTAAAAAAACCCCAACCAAAATTCATATCTCCATCCCCAGGAATCTTATCATTAAGTTGTGGCACGTACAAAGAAGACTGCTTCATAGTAGAAACGCCTTTGCCGTTATCTTTTACTCGCATCACAAGATCCCCAGAAGAGTCCTCTCCAAAATCAATGTCAATCTCTGTTGCATAAGCTTCTTTAGAGTTTTTCAATAATTCATGAACGAACGCACGAGGGTCTGGGTTTTGTCTACACGCTACTTTGTATTCTTTATTAATCAGCTCTTTGTCTCTTCCCATGGCTTCTATAACTTTTGCGTTTTCCTCTATTGGCTGCATCGAATAAAAAACAGGGAAATCTATTTTTTTAGCCAATGTGGTCTCGCCATTTATCGAATCAAGCAAAGCTTTCAAATAGGGGATCAGCCCCCCATCTTTCACTATATAACGTAACATCGTTTCTATTTTTTCAGCAGCACTGCCTTCGCTTGAAGGTATTTTACGTAACGTCATTAATTCAATATTAATTTTTTCCATTAAAAAATAATCTTTTTGACATTCGTAAAAAAGAACTTTCATCATCTCTATGCATTTTTTGTAATATTCTTTTGAATCTTTAGGATTCACATTAATCCTGCAGACTATGTTTTCGAAACCTAAAGCTACATTATTTTTAGCTATTTTTGGATTTTCGTTAAACGCTTCAACGAAGCTGTCTTCATAATAACTAATTCTTTCTTTAAAAAAATATTCAGGCAAAGATCTTTTATTTTTTCCCCCTATATACTTAAAAAGTTCACTTGAAGGATAATGCTTCTTTTTTTCTAAAAAATTTTCACTCATTAGTACTAATGCTATATGTTCTGCCATTCCTCTATTATTCGATAAATTGATGCCAAGCTCTTTAAACCTTTTGTAAACGTCAAAAAAAACCTTAAAGCTCACTTTATGTTTTTTCAGAAAGGCGCGTATCACATTAAAGTTTATTATTATATATTCAGGCGTCATGTTGGGAACAAAAACATCAGAAGCAAATTCATGAACCTCCTTTTTGTCAATGTCTTCATGATCAAAAGCATTAAGAAACTGATTAAAGCGATCTATCACTATTCGAACGTTATGCTGATACCCTGGATCATTACTAAAAGAATCGTAATCAGCGCTTGCTCTCTCTGATTCGCGTATAAACCGCTCAAAACAAGCAAAAGAGATTTCCTGGATACTTCTGTCGCGACCTCTCTCTTCTTCATAACAAGGAACCGTTTCTGTGTGCCAATTATTATCAATTTTGCTATTAAGTAATGCAATGTCCTTCCCCTGCTCAGATAAAACTTGGCGAAGCAGTGGGTCTCTAACTGTAGTAGAAGCTGGTACCAATGAAAATGTAAACATGTTCACTACATGCGTTTCTATCGGATGAGTTAACGTATGGCCAGCCTGTAACTTGACTGGCAATAGAAAATTTTTTTCTTTTCCAAATCTTTTCGTAAGATCATCTACATCAGCTACAGTACCAAATACGTCTGGATGAATAAGTTTTTCTGACGTCACAGATGCGTCGCCCACAGCCTGAATATACTGAAACGATCCAATTGCAGGCAAAATGCCTACTAGTTTTTTCTTTGGCACCCAATCATCAATAAAAGAAAAATCTTCTTGAGAGGAGTCTTTAAGGTAATTGTAAAGACTGTTAAAAACTTTTTCTTTATGTTGATGTTCATCAAGCATGATGACTCTATCTATGATTTTTATGAAATTTTTCTGCGCTACTTGACTCTTAAGATCTATTGTCGATCTATCCGAGGTGAGTGGCGTGTCCTCTGGCATCTCAATGACCATTTTTGTAAATATATTAATGCCTTTAATCTTTTTTTCTTGAATAACGACACCATTAACAACAATAAACACTGTACCAGCTCCTTCTTCTGATGCAGGTTCGTCAAAAGTCGTTATTTTAGTTCCATCAATATCAATTGAGTTATGTATTGAATGAGGATTTGCTAGTACAGCATTTACCGACACTTTGTATTTTTTGTTGAACTGAAATTTTGCTTTCACCGATTTATCTAGAATATCCGTAAGAGGGTCCTGAGTAGCTGTTTTTGCTAAAAGACTCGACAATACTCGAACCTCGGTTCCTGGCTCACACTCAGCCTCGCTGAGATCTAGCCAGTACTCACCCTCAAGAAAATAGATCTTCAGTTCAATGCATTGATCATTACCGGAACGTGTTTTTATAACAATCGAATCTCCGTCTTTTGTTAAAAGCGAGATATTTGAAAAAAATCCATGCCCAAAACGACCAGTCACACCCTGCGCAGCCTGAGACTGATCAATGATCATTCGATTTTTTGATCGATGTGGTGTGAGCAGATATCTCACTATATCATCAAGAGTCATGCCAACACCCTGATCAACGATTCTAATCTCACCCTGTAAAGCGAATTCTTTTGAAGTAATAACCACTTCTGGTATCTCTGAGATATCGATTGTGTTTGGTTTTTTATTACTTAAATGTACATATGCATCACCTGCATTCGCTACAAGTTCACGAATACATTGACCTGACTCCACCTGATGCTTTGATAACATTCGTAAACCAAGCTTGTTACGTGGCGGCATCAATGGATCAATAACCGTCTTATCCATACGCTCTTTTAAATCAACGATACTTCGAATGGGTTCGTCTTGAGCGTTAATCATTTTCCCGAAATTTATAAAATCTACCAAGTTTCTCTTTTTAAATACACTAGACGCTGCCTCTAAATTTGCAAGCGGAAAAGATGCTCTCTCTATAGGAACGACAAGTCTCTCCGGACAGCTCGGAGGAACTGCATACGTGCGGCAACTATACACTAACAAAAGAAATAGGAACATGATTTTTATTAACGCACAATGCCTGTTACTGAACGCTTCTGTTCATTAAGAGACCTCAGTGCATGGATGACTTTAAAAAGGACAATATCATGATTCAATCGCGGTTCGAGCATAGCTACGATTGTTTCTTCATTTTTCACAACAAGATTTGTCACAATATTTAAGCGGAAAAGATCCTTTGCGTCCTCAATTTGCCAGAGCGATTCACTCCGGTGTATTTTTGAGAGATTAAAAACAAACTTATCTTGTACCTTCTGATAGTTTGATGCATAGTACGCTTCTTCAAGTGAACAGTAGAGTGCAAGTGCTCTCGATGAAAAAGGGTTTTGTTTTGTTAGATCAATACTTTTTTCATTACTAAGTATACGAAGCAGCGATTGCAATCCGTCTATATTTTTGATAAAAAGACTCGGATTGATTGTAATGAATCCAAATGATGTCAATATGTCAAGCACTGAGATCGTTTTTGATGCTGGCAATGAAAATATATTAGTTACAAAAACTTCAAGTCCTGCTGCTGTGCAGGAACTTTCATCATAGAGAGACAAGTAGCTACAAAAACTTATAGTGACTCTAAGAAAGTCCTGCCCTGAAATAAACTGATAATAAGATTCAGCCTTGCCATTTTCTTTCGAATGAACCTTGATGGAATTTTCACCCTCGAGCTGTCTGATACGGGTATTTGCTGCACGCAATCTCCCAACAACTGTTTTCAAAAGTATCTTCAGCCAGCTTGCAGCATGTGCAAGCTCTGCTGTAAACATTGGACCAGAAATCTCTACAAGTTCACAGTCAGTCATTGCTTCGGCAGAAACTGAACGAGGATTACCATCCAAAAAAGCCAGCTCACCCAGTATCTCTCCTGCCCGCACACTTGCAATTTCCGTGTTCGAATTGTTGCGCTTCATAAAAAGACGCACACTTCCTGCTTTAATCAGGTACATAACACGGCTATGATCCCCTTCTGAGAACAGGAGACTGCCTCGAGAAATCTTTTTAACAGTTGGCTCAGCCATTTATGATGCTTGCGGCAGGCTGCCGACTCCTTCCTGAGATTCTTTTTCTTGTAACAGAGTTTCTAAACGCAATCGCTCCTTATCAAGCTCCTGCATCTGTCCAGTCACTTTCTCAAGTTCATCTTCCTTGTCCTGAAGAGACTTGCGCAACGCACTCATCTGTCCCAACAAATCCTTGATCCCATTTGCTTCTCCCCCTCGGGCTAAAAGAGCAGATTTAAGTTCAAGTACCTGCACATTGAGTCGTTGATTTTCTTTTTTTGCTAAAGTAAGCTGCATTTGTATCAATTCAGCTTGTTTTTTAAATTGTGCAGGCGTTGGAGCATTTTTGATGTCAACGACTTGATTTTTTGCGCGTTGTAATTCTTCCGTAAGAAGTGCAATAGTCTTATTGCTTTCCTCAAGTTCACGAGTCATTTCAAGAACAATAACTTCATGTGAAGACTTTTCTTCAATAACACGATCAGCATCTGTCAAATTTAATTCAAGATTTTTAATCTTTTTCTGCACTGACTCTCGATCATCAAGAACCAACTTCATTTTCTTATCAAGAAGGAATTTTTCTTTGGTCACTTTTTCAAGCGCCTGCTTCAGAGACTTTGCAAGCTGCTGGTGCTTTTGGATGAGTGTGTCACGGGCCTGCACTTCTGCCGACAGATAGGCAATTTGCTTCTTAGCACTCATATCTCTCGCCTGATGTACATGGGTGGCTTGTTTGACAGCTTCTGTCAAATGACCCCTTTCTACTGAAACTTCTTCAACAAAAGTACCTAGATAAGTAAGCGCATGTTTTTTTGATAGATTTTGGATATCTCGCTCTGCATTTTCAATTAATTTACTTAATCCACCTGATGTGAGTTCTTGCATAATCAATGCACTTTGATCAACATTAGGATCAACAGGTTTTTGCTCTTGCTGTTTCACAGGCACAGGCGGCGCCTGATCGTGAACTCCGAACATTTCAAGGATCTTCCCTTTGACCTGACCCACAAGTGATTCGGGTGCATGGACAGGCTCAACGACTGGCTGCTTGACAGCCTCTTGAACAGGCACTGACAGCGCAACAACCTCCTTTACAGGCAGTGATTCAAGAGACCCCCCATCTCGATCATAAAAAACGCCTGATGTTGATGTGCGATAGCTTTTCAGATCCCCATATTCACTCAAAAGCTTGGTTGCGTTAGTATCCCCTGCATGAAGGTACTTTGTAGGCAAAATTTCCTCTAAATCATCTGCTGTCAGCATGATTTCATGGAAACCAGGCTCATCACTGACAGATGCGAGCAAGAGTTCACATTTTTTTTCTGCCTCATAAATGCGGAAAAAGGTAGTATGAGCAAGACCCACTAGTCGCTTCATATTTTGAACAAACCGATCAGCCTCCTTGGCCTCCAGAAGATCATAATGAACACTCACACTCACAACAAACTGCTGATTATATATGCCAAATTCTACAAAAAAAGGCTCTGTACGCTTACTATCAACCATCAATGCCATCTGGCAGACAGCGCCTTCTAGAAAGAATCTCAGTTGGCAGGCATCTTCCATCTTGAGCAATGCAATCGCTAAATCAGCCAATCGCCCCAGATACCTCGTCCCCGTAAATGTCGTATAATAAACAGTCGCCTCTGTCCCTAAAACACTTGCAGCACCGAAAGCAGATTTTTTCATGCAGCCTCCAGACGTTCATGAAGCATTGCTCCTATACGCCCTTGGGTCGGAAACAGCAAACGATCATCTTGAATGCGAATGACAATCTCCTTTGCAAATGGATGAAGAGCTCTGCGCTCCATCTTTGCTGCAAAAAGTTCGCGCAGAAACGCTCCATCAAGACATCCTAAGAACATAGCAAGAAATACAGTACTTGATGCTTCAAAGACCGCATGATCAAGCCGATTGCACGACCGCAACCTCTCAAGCCTTGCAGTATTGGTATACGCACAGATCTCCTGCACAAAAATACTTATCTCAAACAAAGAACAGCTCTGGGCATGGTCAAAAAAAAGACGCATTGCACAAAAAACAGCCTCTTCTACTTCAAAGGTCGTAATACCACAATCAGGATGCCTTGACGTCTTTGCTAAAAGCTCAATCATGCGGCTCACAGCACGCCCCTCAGCGCGTATAGGCAAAATATCTCTAACACTCTGTGGCACATAGAAATATTCAAGATCGTACTGTTTCAATTCATCTGGCAGGAAGAAATCTAAAGGCCCTTTGATAGCGATAAATTTTTGATTGTTTTTCAAATAGACATACACTGGCGCAAGCATCAATGCCCCAGGCACGAGGGATGCCACCTCAACACAACAGAGTGTTGCCGCACTTTCAGCGCCAAGCTTGGTATGGGTAAAATTCATCTCTGTGCTTTATCGGCACCAATGCCTCTTTCCCTAAAGTGGGGTAGTTGATTTGTCTTATGCGACACAGCTGAGAGAAAAACTTTACATCCAAGACCAAGCTTCGCCTAGCCTCTCTCGCCATTTTCTTGCCAATAAACCACAGTCCCTGCTCCATATCAAAAAGATGACTTCGCAAGACGCCAATTGTCGTTGCAAGATCAACCGAGTCGCGTGCCCTTCAGGGTAGGGGCCGCCTTCTCCCTCCTTGTCCATAAGATCTTTTACTATATCTGTTCAAAAGATAGGCTTCTCGTTCGTTTAGGTACTGTTGTTTAGTTTTGAACAAATCGGCAGCTGAATGCGTCAAAAACAGTAATGGCGCGCTTCATCATATGATTCTTCAGGCTCTTTTTGAACAGTGATAGCCCTATAATGCTGGCAAAGTGTAAGCTTCATCTCACGACTCATCTCAGGAATGTGTCGCACGTGATCACTTTCACCCAGATAACAGCCAGACGCAAAGCACGTTTCTATGTCTTGGCTATGGACACCCTGAGAATACCGATAAAAATGCGGCAGAAGTATTGCGTAGTCGAAGGATTCATCATGCTTCAAGGGCTGAGAAACCCTTCGACGCAGTCCCGAAGAAGCGACGCCACGGGCGCCCTGGAAAGCCTCAGGCTTTAGTCTGAGGGAGCATTCACTGCCTTAAGCGGTATTCCTGGAACTGCTGACTAGCCGCCATGCCCATCATACACAATTTGAGATACATGTTAAAAACAATCTATTCAAGATACCGATATATTATATATATGTTTATTGTATTATTTCATTTTTTATTTCTCCTGGCATCAACCTAATAGTGCGCCACTACCATATTTAATGGCTATAGAACACAGATCCCGACCCCAAGGAAGAGAAATTTTTCTCTTCCCGTCTTTTTCTTTGATAGATTGGAGATTATGGACGGAGGATTAGGAGGC